>PANU01000069.1 GCA_002707745.1 Flavobacteriaceae bacterium | reverse complement strand
CATCCCGCTGCCTGTTATTATTGCTCCTGGTTCTTTAATACCAGCCTCCTGTAATGTTTTAGTAGCTGCTGCCATGCCCATCTTTACAGCAGGTGCCATTCTTCTTGCTGCGGCTGGCGGGATAAAGTCACGGTAATCCGGGTGTTTTGCGGGTATTTTTTCCCTGAAAGTTTCCAACGGAATCATTGTACCTCCTGTAAAGCTTTCCTGAGCAGAAATACAAACGGCACTATGTATGTAAACAGATTTCATATTTTGCTAAAAACTAAAGAAGTACAATTTCCTCCAAACCCAAAGGAATTGGATAATATGTAATTTATTTCTTTTTTCTGAAGCACTGTCACCGGCTTTAATTGTGTTTCGGGCATTTCCTGTTCAAAATTAAGATTGGGAAAGATACAATTTTCCTGTAATGCCAATACCGAAAAAACGGCTTCTACTGCGCCTGCAGCAGCCAGAGTATGCCCTGTAAAAGCTTTTGTAGCGCTAAAAGCAGGAATGTTATTCCCAAAAATTCGTTGTAGTGCTACGCTTTCGGACAAGTCGTTGTTTAGAGTTGCAGTTCCGTGGGCATTAACATACTCAATTTTGGACGGTTTTATTGAAGCCGTCCTTAACGCGTTCTGCATCGCTAAAAAAGCACCTTCTCCGGTTGCCGAAGAAGCTGTTTGGTGGTGTGCGTCGTTTGCATTTCCGTAGCCGGAGAGATATGCCAGCACTTTCTTTCCTTTGGCAGCGTCTTCCGATTCTAAAACCAAATAAGCCGCTGCTTCTCCAAGATTTAATCCGTTCCGGTTGGCGTCAAAAGGTTTACAATGGGTTTCAGATAATAACAATAACGATTTAAAGCCGTTGATGGTAAATTTTGAAAGCGCATCGGTGCCTCCTACAACTACTCTATCCAATTTTCCTGCTTTTATCATTCGTGCTCCCAACATAATGGCATTGGCTGCCGAGGAGCATGCTGTACTTATGGTAGTGGTAAAATCAGTAATTCCCAGGAGTGCTGCAATTTTTTGAGTGCTATCGGCTGCGTGATGACTTGCAATATATTTTTGAGTTTCGGGCTGTGTAGTAAATCTGTTGAAATGAATTTCGGTTGCATCCATTCCCCCCACCGTTGTGGCCGAAATAAGTCCGGTTTTAAAGGAAGATATGCTATCAATTTCAGCATTTTTAATTGCTTCCAAAGCAGCAACACCTCCCAGTAAAGCTGTTCTTGTAAAATTGTGATGAAGAGGAAGCTTTAGTTTTGCTTCTAATTCAGGATTTGATAAAGCAACTTCGCCTACTTTTATGTTGTTAGCATGTATACTATCAATATGCTGCAAGTTACCAATCCCACTTTTGGATTGTAAAAGCGCTTCTTTATTTGCCAAAACTGTTTGCCCCAGGGCAGAGATAATTCCTAATCCAGTAATGGCAATTTTATTGGGCATAGATAGGGGCTACTTCGTCCTGTTTGCTTCAATATAGGTTGCTAAAACCTCAACAGATTTAAAAATGGTTTTGCTTTCTTCCGGGTCGGTTAATTTTATACCGTAATCTTTATCCAAAAGTACAATTAATTCTAAGGCATCAATAGAATCTAATCCCAATCCGTCACCAAAAAGGGCGTCGTTGTCATCTATATCTGCTGGGGAAAATTCTTCCAGATTTAAGGTTTCAATTATGCTTTCTTTTAATTCTTGCTTCAATGCTTCCATCAAGATTGGGTGTATATATTTTTTATGTTCTGTTTGGTGTGTAGCGTAGTGCCATGCTGACTTACTACGTAGAAAAAACCGTGCCGTGATACTCCATCTACTTCGGTCCAGCCACATAATATCTGACTACACTTTTTTTCTTGCAGCAAACTTACAGTATATTTTTGAAGAAATTCGGGTTCAAACTCATCAAAAACAAAGAAGGCATTGTCGGTTTGTAATTGGTGACGAATAGCAACTTCACCCATTCCAATATTTGGTAAGGTATATACAAAAACTGCCGGGCTCGGGTAAAAATTCTCAGAATCTTCAATAGATTGCTGATGTTTCCTGTCGGTTTCTAAACTGCTGCTTTTATTAGAAAAAACCAATGCCGTTTCCTTCCAGTTTTCTACATCGCTCCCTTCCTTTTTCAATAAAAGCTCAGCACCCAAAAAAGTAAGCTTGCTCAATGTATCCATTTTGAAAAATTTGGAGTATTTCAAATCTATTGCCTGATATACTTCCTTTAAAAAAGTTTCAAAACCGGCTGTTTCATTTTTAAGTATCACAGTACCATTTACTGAAACTTCTTCAGCAGTAATATGACAAAAGTCTGAAATGAAATAGGTATTATCCAAAATCGGGTTACTCGTATTAATGGTATCAAGTTTTCATCTAAGCCAATAGACTTCAACAAGCTCAGATTGCTATTTTATTTTTAATGTATGCTGTCTTCAAATATTTTAAATGCTACTTTTTTTTACAAACCAGCATGGTGTGGTATTCGCCTAACTTTAAATCTTCTTCAATTTTTAATCCGGCTTTTTCTACCAGCTTTTTAAATACCGTGGCAGTGTACATTTTACTGTTTCCATTGGCGAGGGCAGTAAAATAAAGAGAGGTTGCCTCCAATACATATTGTGCATTGTCAAATTTTTGACGATCGGTAAAGGTTTCTGTTATTAACAACGGTGTGTTTTCATCCATTACTGTTACACATGCTTTTAGAATTTTAACAATCTCCTCTTCCGAAAAACAATCTAAAAACTGGCTCATCCAGATTAGATCGGCTCCTTTTTCCAACTGCGGATCTTCCGCTAACCAATCGATTTCTTTTCCTTGAATCCGGCTTCCAAACCCTGCATCTCTTACATTTTGCAATGCTTTATTTAATTGTCCGGGCAAATCGTAAATAGTGATAGAAATAGTTTCAGAACTGGAAAGGCACTGCAATGCAAATTTACCCGTGTTACCACCAATATCGTAAATATGGGTTGGTTTTTTTGAAAACACGGTTTTTAATGCTTCGGTAAAAATACCATCACTGTAATGATGGTCAAATTCAAACCACGATTGTTGCACCTGGGGTGGAAGTTGTGAAAGTCCTTCATAAATAGTAGTCCATGAACCTAATTCTTTTAGGCCCTCGGGCTTTTGGTTTATTACAGCATCTTTTAAATGAAACAAGCCTTTATAACATACATCGTTTGTAAAATTTATATTTACGTTTACTGTTTTGTCATAATTTAAAAAATAACCTGTTTTGGTAAGTTCATACTTTTTTGCATCGGTCTTGATTACCAAACCAGCACTTTCGGCCATTTCCAGCAATACTCCCAAGCCATATTCCGGGATTTCCTGCGCTTCAGAAATTTCTAGCAACGACACCCCGTCTTTATCCCGATTATCGAAAATATAACTAAAAACCCCTAGTTTACGAAGTGAAACAGCGGTCTGAAACACAAAGGGAGCCAGTGCTATACGTTGTGCTTCTTCCAGGGCTTCGATAGCTTTTATGGATTTTTTTGTCATTAACGAGGAGCTTAAATAAGTTGTTTTGGCTAAGATACTTTTTTAAACAGAACTGCTGTGTTACAACCACCAAAACCTGAGGCAGTTTTTAATAAAACATCAATTGGCTGGTGTTGTAGTTGCCTAAGGATATGCAAAGGTTTTGACACCCCTACTACATCAAATCCTACCGAAGGAAGCATTGTTTTTTGATGCATCATTTCTAAACCAATTACTGTTTCCAACAAGCCTGAAGCACCTAACGTATGCCCAAAAACCCCTTTTAAACTATGCAAAGGCACGTGTTGTAAACGCCTGCGGGTAAAGGCAATAGATTCCATTTCGTCATTATACAGCGTTGCCGTGCCATGCGCCGAAATAAAATCTATTTCATTAGCTTCCAGCTGTGCTTCTGTCATAGCAGTAAGAATACTTCTATACAAACCTTCACCCGTTCGGGAAGGACCTGAAATATGGTTGGCATCGTTACTGGTACCATCTCCCAAAATTTGCACCGCATTGCTGTCAGGTTTCTCTTTTGAAACAAAAACTGATGCTGCTCCTTCTCCAAGGGTAATCCCGTTTCGGTATTTTGAATAAGGTTTGCACGGGCTATCGCTTAACGCCTGAAACGATTGAAAACCAGACAATGTAAATTTTGTAACCAGATCCCCAGCCACAATTACAGCATTGTCGTAAAGGTCCGTTGTAAGTATTCGCTTTGCCACAGCCACAGCTAAAATTCCAGAGACACAGGCGTTAGAAACTATAATGGGTTGGGTTGTAAAGTTGTAAAAGGCAACTAATTTTTTAGCTAATTCTGGTAAATATGCTCTTTTTTCTTCAAAACTACTGTCTTGTTCTAAAGCATCTATATTTCCCTTGGTGGTTGCCACAATCAATGCCGTTTTTGCTGAAATCTTTACTGCTGAAGAAGCCAGCGTTTGCCCCAGAGACAATAACATCATTTTTTCTAGCTTGGTAAACTTTTTGGGGTTTCCTAGTTGCTGAAATTGTGCATCTATTTTTTCTTCGGAAAGCATAGCAGCGTAAAAAGAAGTTGCTGAAATAGTACCGTCTTTGTGTTTTTGAATCGCCGAAATATCTTTCAGCAACAAATTAAAATTGTCTTTTACTGAAAACCCCAGAGGGGTTACCAGTCCAGTTGCCGAAATGTAGCAAGGTACTTTCACGATGGCAAAGGTTTTAAAATGGTACTCATTTCGGCAGTGGCGATTACTAAGGTTTGTATGCTGGATTCTAATTGTACTAACATCATATCCATAGCACTGTAGGAGATAGTTACCCGGGTTGTAATAATTTCACCAATTTTTGGAAGTTGTATGATTTCAGCATTTTTAATAGCGCCAATATACCCTTCCCGTACAGGTTTTTCAGTTAAATAACCCGAATATCCCGTGTGTAAAGCAACACATTGAGCCATATGCTCCAAAATACCTGCCTCCGAAAATTCCCCGTTAATTACAAACGGACCTTCTTCCAGAATTAACAAACTGCCTAATAACCCAGTAGCATTGTGATGGTGTAAAGTATCTACCAAAATCATTGGTTCCCGGTGCGGAATAAGCTTTTTTAAAAAAGTCCGATTTTTAATGGGGAAAGATTTTTCTTTTCTTGTAGTACGCACATCAAAGTATTTAAACGTTTTATTGGAAAACTAATCAATATCCCCCCAAAAGTCGTAAAAATTAAACCATTGTAAGGGATATTTTTCTACAACTAATTCCAGGTGCGCTGCAAATTTGTTTAATAAATCCTGAGCGTCGCGACGTTCAACTTTAATTTTTCTTGCGTACAAATGGTAGTGTCGCTTTGGTTCTCGCATTACGTACACAAATAAAACCGGCACTTGCATACGGGTAGCAATTTGAAATGGCCCAATAGGAAACTTAGCATTCTTTCCTAATAATTTGGCTTCCAGAGTTTTGGTTTTATTTAGAAATCGGTCGCCCGAAATACATACAATTCTGTTCTGGGCAATAGCCGCACTAATTTCAAAAATATGTGCCATATCTTCTTTAACGATGATAAAATTAACGTGATCCCGTTTGGTAAACTGATCCAGGTATTCCCTAATGTCTTCGTGTTCCCGGTCGGTAATAACAATACTTATGGCAGTATCGAAATCTCGTTTTTTGAAAAAGTATTGTGCCAGTTCAAAATTACCCACATGCGCACTAATTAGAATTCCGCCTTCACCGCCTTGCATCATCTGGGTAATATGCTCTTCGCCATCAAACTCGTAAGAATACTTGGCGCCCTTCCCAATGGGAATTGCAATTTTATCTACTAAAGACTGTCCAAAAACGTAATAATTCCTGTATACACTTAGGCTGCTTTTTAACCAGCTATAGCCCAAGCGTTTTGTATAAAAGTAATGCAACGCCTTCGTATTATTACGCACTGCCAGACAAAAGTAGGGAATTGGTACATGCATTAATGCATAGGCAGCGCGTATTCCGAATTTTTGAATAAAAAACACAAAAACCTTGTACCCTGCCACACTTCCTCGCGACTTTCCCGTCCAGGTATTTTCATGCTTAGTAGTAATGGGTGCTTGATTTTTTGCCAAAACGAAGTACTTCTTTTACCGGCAAATTTAATTGAAAAATTGATGAGCAAAAAGCGAAAACCATTGTAAATGGATGGATATATCCATAGAAACACTACCCTCCCTGTCATAATGAAATTAGAGATTTAGCTGTAAATCCCCCCATTAATATTTACTACTTCTCCTGTGATGTAAGATGCTTTAGTGGAAGCTAAAAAAGTGACCAGGTGAGCCACTTCTTCTGGTGTCCCAAAACGGTTTAATGGAACTAATTTTTTAAGTTCGTTTTCGTCCATATCCTTTGTCATATCACTGGCTATAAACCCTGGAGCTACTGCGTTTACGGTTACATTTCGTTTGGCAACCTCTTGTGCCAGCGATTTGGTAGCCGAAATTACCGCACCTTTTGCTGCCGCATAATTTACTTGCCCTGCGACCCCTTTCATCCCCGAAAGCGAAACCACATTAATAATACGGCCAAAACGATGAAGCAACATAGGTTGCAACAAAGGCTTTGTAACATTAAAAAATCCATGGAGATTGGTATCCATTACCGTTTTCCAGTCTTCATCTTTCATCCACATAAACAGGCCGTCTTTGGTAATGCCCGCGTTATTTACAAGTACTTCAATTATGGCTTCTTTGTTGTTTTCCTGCCAGGATTGTAATGTTTTTAAAGTTTCCTGAGCATTAGAAACATCAAATTGAAGTATTTCACCGGTACCTCCTGCTGCCTCTATTTGTGACAACGTTTCCTGGGCAGCGTTCTCATTTGTATGAAAATTTACAAGCATGTGATACCCTAAGTCCTTTGCTAACTGTATACAAACAGCTCGACCTATACCTCTGGAACCTCCTGTGACAAGTGCGTATTTCATACTTATTTTGAAGTTTTTAAAATAGTGTTTTTTATTTTGTTAATATATGGGTAAAGTACCGTATCTTCTTTAAATGAAGGTACTATGTCCCTAACGGCATTGTACATTGCCTTGGTTTGTGAAGAAACTTTATCCTGTACCTTTAAATATTCTATGGCTTGCACTATGGTGAGCAGTTCAATAGCAACCACCTCATATCCGTTTTCAATTACTTTCTGGGCAATTAAAGCAGCATTGGCGCCCATACTTACAATATCCTGGTTGTCGTTATTATTGGGAATGCTGTGCACATACATCGGGTTGCTTAACATCTGGCTCTCGGCAGTGGTAGAAGTAGCTGTAAACTGTGCTCCCTGCATCCCGAAGTTTAGCCCAAGCGTCCCAAGATTTACAAAAGGAGGGAGAATATCATTTAATTTTGAATTGAGCAGGTAATTCAATTGTCTTTCGGCAAGCATGGTCATTTTGGTGACTACAATTTTAAGTTTGTCCATTTCCAGCGACACGTAATCGCCGTGGAAATTTCCGCCGTGATACACCTGTTTTGTTTCCAGGTCTATAATAGGATTGTCGTTGGCCGAATTCACTTCTTCCACTAAAATTTTCTCCACAACCTGCAAGGTATCCAACACAGGTCCTAAAATTTGAGGTACGCAACGCAAAGAGTAATATTCCTGAACTTTTTCTTCAAAAACATCGCCTGTTTGCAAGCCATTATACAGGTGATGCTCCCGCTTACGTGTTAGTTGACTATCCTTTAAATGCTCACGCATGGTTGCCGCAATGTTGCGTTGGCCTTTGTGCTTTTTGGAATGGTTTAGCTCCAGCGACAGGTGGTCATCGTACGCTTGTACAATTTCATTGATGGCTGCCGAAATTTTTACCAACCAGTCCAGTAAATTCCGTGTTTGCAAGGTATTTATCATCCCAATACCACTCATAACAGATGTGCCATTCATTAACGCCAGCCCTTCCCGTAATTCTACTTTAATGGGTTGTAAATTTTCAGTTTTAAAAACTTCTGCAGTAGGTTTTATTTTGTTTTTGTAATACACCTCTCCTTCACCAATCAGTACCAACGCTACGTGTGCCAACTGCACCAGATCGCCACTGGCACCCACGCCGCCGTGTTCGTAAATTACAGGTAAAATGTCGCGGTTAATTAGCTGTGTCATTAATTGTATGGCCGACGGATGCACCCCGCTCCTTCCCAGACTCAGTGTATTTAGTCTTGCAAGCAAAGAAGCTTTTATACTAATTTTATCCAGAGGCTTTCCGCTACCCGTAGCATGACTTCGTATTAAGTTATACTGTAGCTGGATACGTTGTTCATCCTTAATTTTATATTGCGCCATCGGACCAAAACCCGTGTTTACGCCATAAATAATCTTGTTTTCAGAAAATGCCTTTAAAAAATGAAAGCTGTCTTCAACGGTTTGAAGTGTTTCATTTGCTACCGAAACAGCCTCATTGTGTAGTACAATTTTCTTGAAATCTTCAATCTCTAATATCCCATTCAATGTAATCATACGCTTGCGTCTGCTTTTTTAGTAGCTTTGTGTAGTGTAATTAGACCTGCAAAGTAACAATATATATACTTGCTACAAAATATGTCAACACCCAAACTTGACGTTTTAATTATTGGTGCCGGACCTTCAGGATGCGTTGCGGCCGCTTACCTGCAAAAGAAGGGAGTTCGCTTTCAGGTAGTTGAAAAAAATAAATTCCCTCGTTTTGTTATTGGTGAAAGTTTATTACCTCGCTGTATGGATCATTTTGAAGAGGTAGCGCTCCTGGAGTGCTTAAAGGCCCAAGGGTACGAAATTAAACGCGGTGCGCGCTTTTTGAAAGGCAAAGAAGTGTGTAATTTTAATTTTGCTGATAAGTTTACCGAGGGTTGGGACTGGACCTGGCAAGTGCCCCGGGATCATTTTGACAAAACATTAACCGATGAACTGCAAAAACGGGGTGTTTCTATTTTGTTTGAAACCGAAGTAACCTCTGTTGCCTTTGCAGAAGATGGAAGCTCTACTACTCAAGTAAAAGATATTAATGGAAATATCTCTACAATTGAAGCCAATTTTATTATAGACGCCAGTGGTCACGGCAGGGTTTTGCCAAGATTATTACAATTGGATGCTCCTTCAAAAATCCCTAAACATTCTTCTATTTTTACCCACGTTAAAGACATACACCGCCCAGATGAAAGCAATGCAACCTTAATTACTTTTGATGTAATTAACACAGAAACCTGGCTTTGGGTCATACCTTTTTCCAATGGAATGTGTAGTATTGGCTACGTGGGCACTACCGAATATCTGGAGTCCTTTAAGGGCACACAAGAAGAAAAGCTAAGACAAATGATGCAGCTTTCACCGCATTATTACGAACGTTTTAAACATTGTCCCTACGAATTTGAACCCGTTACCCTTAAAAATGTGGCGACTTCTGTCACACAATTCTTCGGAAAAGGATATGCGCTTACAGGCAATAGCGCCGAATTTTTAGACCCTGTTTTTTCATCGGGGGTTACGTTTGCTACGGAAAGCGGATTGCTGGCCGCCAAACTTGCAGTTAGACAAACCAAGGGTGAAACCATAGATTGGCAAACCGAATATGCCGACTATATTTCCAGCGGGGTTACTGTGTTTGCTACTTACGTTAAAGAGTGGTACACCGGCAACCTTCAAAAAATATTTTTTAAAGCAACAGACAATCCAGATATAAAGAGACAAATCTGTTCTGTGTTGGCGGGCTATGTCTGGGATGAAACAAATCCGTTTGTAAAAAATCATGACCGCTTGGTAAAAACACTGGCAAAGGTTATTGACATGGAGAATACTTCTGAATAAGTTTGTCATAAAAAACTGATTTGCATGTAAACTAAAGAATTTTAACTTTGGGGAAATCTAACTAGCTATGCCCAAGCCGTTACTGTATTTTATTTTGTTGATTTTTTGCGCTCCGCTACACGCACAAAAAAATGTGGATAGCCTTAAGCAGGTTATCACTACCACAAAAAACCCCGAAGCAAAAACAACGGCTTATAAAGCTATTGTGAGTAATTTCCGAACTAAAGACACTACGCAGTTTAAAAAATATTATGCTGAGGGTATAACTTACGCACGCAATATAAACGATAAAGAAACAGAACTACAGCTGGCTCATAATATAACTCTTAACTTTTACTATGCTGGGAATTATAAAGCAGTAATTCAAAGAACTGACTCTCTCATTCCTATTGCCAAACAATTTGAAACATATACTATTCAAGCAGATATGCTTAATACAAAAGGAAATGCTTTGTCTTCTATTTCTAATTATCCACAAGCGCTGGTTACGTTTCTTGAATATGTAGAAGTGGCTAAAAAAATAGTGCCTAAAAACAACCGTTTTCTGGCCTCAGCACACAACAACATTGGCATGGCATTTCTAAACATGGAACGCTATGACCAGGCTATTCCATATCTAAATAAATCCTTAGCGTACCAGGAGCTGGTAGAGCGTAATTTTAAAGCACATACCTATTGGAATCTTGGAATTTGCCATATGGAGCGGGAGCGTTTTGACAAAGCATTGGAAATATTCAGATTGGGTCTGGAAGAAGCTGAAAAAAAGAATGATTCCTACGCAGCGGCAGGAAACCAATTGTGCATAGGGTCTGTTTATACACGGCAGGACGATTTTGTAAAGGGACTGGAAGCATATACAAAAGCATACAAAATGTGCCTGGAAAGCGATATGGAACCTTATAAAACTATTGAAGCCTTAGTTGGGATTATCTATTCAAACAATCAATTATCACGTCCTAATGAAGCGATGAGCTATGTAAAAATTGCCGATAGTATTACTAAAGTTCATAACATTTCAGATTTAAGAAACAGAGAATATTTGTACTTTAAATCTACTACGTTACTACAACTTGGCAGACCCCGTGAGGCTAACAAAATTCACCTTCGGTATTCTAAAGCAGAAGACAGCTTACAAAACACAAAAAACCTGGAGCTCATTCAGGAAAAAGAAACTGAATACAGAACCAAAGAAAAAGAACAACAAATACAATTGCAAGAGGCACAATTAAACTCGCAACGACTCTGGATTACTGTGCTGGGTGGCGGAGCTGTGTTATTAGGTCTCGTAGGATTTCTGGCATACAGGCAACAAAAACTAAAGGTAAAACATCAAAAACAGGAACAGGAATTAAAAGAAGCCTTGCACAAGGTAGAAACTGCAAATAAACTGGAGGAGCAACGCCTTCGCATTTCCAAAGAACTGCACGACAATATTGGCTCTCAACTTACCTGCCTTTCTAGCGCAGCACAAAATATTGGACTTGGGTTGTTAACAAGTCCAACTCCGGTTACCCAGAAAAAGCTGGAAGATCTTTCAGAATTTAGCAAGGAAGCCATAACCGATTTGCGGGATACTATTTGGGTGATGAACAAGGGCTCTATTTCCTGGGAAGATTTAACAGAGCGGGTCCGGTACCTTGCACATAAAGTTTCTAACGCCACCGCAATAGCAGTAGAAGTACATAAAACCGGGCACCATACTGGATTACTTACACCAGATGAGACTATAAATATTTACAGGATTATACAGGAAGCACTCAACAACGCAGTAAAACACGCAAATGCTTCAAAAATTTTAATTGAAATCCAAGTCAGTTCATCCACACTGGTTACGGTTACAGACAATGGAAAAGGCTACAATGCCTCTGCCGTAACAAAAGGAAGCCACGGAATGTACAATATGGAGTCCCGTGCTAAAAAAATTAATGCTACTCTGGATATTTCGAGCGATAATGATGGAACTTCCGTACGCTTAAAAATCAAGTAAGACAGGCCTTTCGCACACAACTTTTACTATAATTTCATGAAAAAAGTCCTGCGTTAAAATGCAGGACTTTCAATCATGTTGACACCCTTGGCTCTCTTCGACATAGTACTCTTGCATCGAAATGCTCAGGACAGGCTTCCCGCCGTACACCTTCAAAATAAAAACTCCCAACCTTTTTCAAGATCGGGAGTTTGTTGGCCCACTAGCCCGCCCGTACCGAAAACCAGCCCGAGAGATTCATTCTGGCGGGGGCACGTTCGGGCGGGGGCTCCCTTCGACCTTTGCTCCTGCGTCGCAAGCTCAGGATAAACTTCTCGCCGTACATCTATAAAATAAAAACTCCCAACCTTTTTCAAGATCGGGAGTTTGTTGGCCCACTAGGGCTCGAACCTAGACTCTTCTGGACCAAAACCAGACGTGTTGCCAGTTACACCATGGGCCAATTCCATATTGCGGATGCAAATTTAGTACAATCTTTAACTTGTACAAACTATTTACAGCAAAAAACCAATAAAATTTTCAGATTATGGGTCTAATTTTACCCGTAAAAGGGTGTAGTCCTATTTTCCACCCCTTTTTTCAACAAAATAATGATGCAAAAGGTACGTTCAGTTTGTTTTAGGCGTTTCACTAATCATATTATTAGTAAATTCGCCCTAACAAAATTAAACCGAATCTATGTCTAGTTTCAACTTCGACAAATGGAATAAAATTACAGGCTGGCTGGTCTTTGCCATCGCCCTGCTTACCTATTGGCTCACCGTAGAACCCACTGCAAGTTTCTGGGATGCGGGAGAATATATTACCACAGCGAGTAATTTAGAGGTGGGACACCCGCCTGGGGCACCTCTTTATCAAATTTTAGGAGCGTTTTTCTCCATTTTTGCCATGGAGGCTTCCAATATTGCGCTTACCATTAATTTAATGTCTGTTTTTGCGAGTGCATTTACCATTTTATTTATGTTTTGGTCGCTTACCATTTTATTGAGAATGGTCGTTCAAAAACATCAGGAACTAAATAGTAATAACAGGATTGCTATTATTGGCAGTGCCGCCGTTGGAGCCTTAAGTTTTGCTTTTACCGATAGTTTTTGGTACAACGCCGTAGAGGCCGAAGTGTATGCAAGTGCAGCCTGTGTATTGTCTGTTTTATTCTATTGTGCTCTACGTTGGGAACGTGAAATGAACACGCCAAGAGGGGACAGGTGGCTTATTCTTATTGCTTTTATCATTGGGCTTTCCTTCGGGATTCACTTTATGGGATTACTGGCTATTCCCGCTATGGGCTTTTTGTATTATTTTAAAAACTATAAGACTATTACACTTAAAAATTTCATCATAGCAAACGTGGTTACTGTTGCTATTTTACTTTTTATCTTTAAGTTGTTGCTTCCATATACCATGAAGCTTTTTAGTGGGTTTGAGTTGTTTTTTGTAAACTCCCTGGGAATGCCTTTTAACTCGGGTACCATTATCGCCGGACTGCTGTTTATTGCCTTGTTTTATTTTGGATTGCGCTATACCCGGAAGAAAAATCTGGGGCAAATAAATACACTTTTACTATGCGTATTATTCATTTTTATAGGATTTTCAAGCTGGTTGATGTTGCCAATTCGCGCTAATGCGGGCACAGTAATCAACGAAAACAACCCTAATAATGCCCGGGAGTTATTAGCCTATTATAATCGTGAACAATATCCTGAAACACACTTGTTTTACGGCCCTCTTTTTACTGAAATGTATGCGGGTCTGGATCCTGAGAACCCATATAAAGACGACAAGCCCAAGTACGAGCAGGATGAAGAAACAGGCAAATACATTATTGTAAATCAATTTAAAGATGCTACTCAAAATCTGGACGATAAACACAAAGTTATTTTACCTAGAATGTGGAGTCCGGAACACAATGCCAATTATCTGGAATTTACCGACGGACTTGAATTCACTATAAAATCTGAATACAGAAGTGAATCCAGACTGGTTGATATTGTTGCCAACTTTAAACAAGCATTTAAAGAAGGAAAAGTAGACAAGGAAGATTATCATGATTTTTTAAAAACCTACGGACCATTTTTAGACGTTAAACCTCCTTCCCTATGGGAAAATCTTGCCTATACATTTGAGTATCAATTTGGCTATATGTACTGGCGCTATTTTATGTGGAATTTTGCCGGAAGACAAGACGATGTGCAGGGGCAAAAAACCGATTTACACGGAAACTGGCTCACCGGAATTTCATTTATAGATGAATTAAGGTTAGGTTCCCAGGACAACCTTCCAAGCGATGTAAAATATAACAAAGCACGAAATACCTATTATTTATTACCACTCATTTTAGGAGTATTAGGGGTTGTTTTTCATTTTAAAAACGACATGAAAACCTTTTGGGTGCTCCTTGTTTTATTTTTATTTACCGGACTAGCACTTAAAGTCTACCTCAACGAACGGCCTTTTGAGCCTCGGGAACGGGATTATGCCCTGGTAGGCTCTTTTTACGTGTTTGCTATGTGGATTGGTTTTGGTGTGTATGCCATTTTTGAAATGCTGAAAGAATACCTAAAACCAAAGCTGGCCGTTCCTATTGTAATTGTAGCCACTATGCTGGCGTCTCCTGTTATTTTAGCATACCAGAACTGGGATGATCACGACCGCTCCAACCGTTACACAGCGAACAGTATGGGGAAAATGTACCTGGATTCCTGTGACGAAAATGCTATACTTTTTACCATTGGAGATAATGACACCTTTGCGCTGTGGTACGCCCAGAATATTGAAGGCTACAGGCGGGATGTACGCATTGTAAATACCAGCCTTTTTGCCACAGACTGGTACATAGACGACATGAAAAAGAAAGCTTTTGAAAGTGATCCAATACCCTCGCAGCTCACCCACGACAAATACCGTTTTGGAACCCGGGATTTTCTTTATTTTCAGGAATCTACTCAGGATACCATAGACATAAAACAATGGATGAACTGGGTAGCCAGTGATGACCCCAGGACTAAAGTTGAGCTGGAAAGTAACCATTGGGCACATACCTTCCCAAGTAAAATAATTCGTGTTCCGGTAGATAAAGAAGCCGTGTTACGCAACGGAATTGTAGCCCAGGAAGATGCCGACAAAATTGTTCCATACATAGATATTACCCTAAAAGAAAACGTTATCTATAAAAACCGAATGATGATGCTGGATGTTATTGCCAATAACAACTGGGAACGTCCTATCTATTTTTCTGGAGGAAGTTTTGGTGATGACGATTATATCTGGATGAAAGATTACCTGCAACTAGACGGTGTTG
>PANU01000068.1 GCA_002707745.1 Flavobacteriaceae bacterium | reverse complement strand
TAATCCTGGCACCCAGCCTAAAAACCCCGCTAAACTATCAAAAACCAACAGATGTACCGTTACGGCCAATAATAAAACCGTAAAAATTCCAGCCAATGGAATAAATAACATTCTAAAGCTTGCAGAAGCTATCCTTATCACGCCCCAGTATAAAGGAATTAAAAAAAGAATGCTCCAGAAGTGAAAAAGGGCAGCAATGGTAATATACAAAGAGGCGTCTAAGATTTTTTTCTCTATGTTTTTTTCTGAAGTAAGACTTACCATCCTACGCAATGCCAACAACAGGAATATACTTGAAAATACACTATTTACTTCGGCAAAAATAATGGGAAACATTACTACAAGACCACTATAAATAAGTATTCCGAAAGTGTTTATCTCGGTAAGCCCATTTTTACGAATTACAAAATCCAGCAATAAAATTGAAAAGAGTAATGCTACCCAAAACCCAATTTTTATAACTACTTCCTGTAATGAAATAATGCTGACATCTCCGTAAAAAAATGAGGCAAAAAAGGCGATACCGAGGTATGCTCCGCAAATTATGAAATTGATAGGGCTAGATTTCCCAAAAAAGTTTGTGAGCATGGCCGCTGTTTTCTACTTTTGCAAGATAAATATACAATTATGACTTTTAAAGAAGTTTTTGAAGGAATACAATCGGTTACTGAAAACGTACTTTTTGCCCCTTTTGATCTATTACGATTTACAGACAGTTGGTTTTTTAGCAACATAGTAAGCTGGATTTTGATGCTTATTGGGTTTGTTGCCTTTTTATATTGGATGGGGGAACTCAAAAAATATAATGACAACGATGAGGAAAATCGCAGCCAGACCTCTCACGGGTATCTGGGCGATGTTCCTGCTGAATAATCACAATAAACACTCAGGCTTGCGCTTAGCAGGTTGCCTGTTTTAAACCAAAGTTATAGGTCGAAGCCTATATCTTTTCTAAAATACATCTTATCGAAACTTAGTTTTTCTATGTTCCGGTAGGATTTTTTTAGTGCTTCTTTGTAATCGTTGTCCAGAGAAGTAACCGCTATCACGCGACCTCCATTAGTTACTAATTTTCCTTCTTTTACTGAAGTTCCTGCGTGAAAAACAATAGCATCTTCTATGGTATTAGCTCCTTTAATTTCTTTTCCTTTTTCATAGGCTTCCGGATAGCCACCAGAAACCACCATTACGGTTGTGGCAGCTCTGGCATCAATTTCAAGAGAAACAGTGTCTAACTTTTGCTGAAATGTAGCTTGCAACAAGGTCACTAAGTCTGTTTTAATTCTTGGGAGTACCACTTCGGTTTCCGGATCTCCCATACGCACGTTGTATTCGATCACGTACGGCTGATTGTCTACTTTAATCAACCCGATAAAAATGAAGCCTTTATAATTAATTTTTTCTTCTTTAAGTCCGTTAACTGTAGGTTTTACAATACGTTCTTCAATTTTCTGCATTAAAGCTTCGTCTGCAAAAGGAACCGGAGAAATAGCACCCATACCTCCAGTGTTTAATCCTTTATCACCTTCGCCAATGCGTTTATAATCTTTTGCCGTAGGAAGAATTTTGTAGTTTTTACCATCGGTTAGTACAAAAACGCTAAGTTCAATTCCGTTTAAAAATTCTTCGATTACTACCGTAGTACTGGCATCACCAAATTTTCCACTTAGCATTTCTTCCAGCTCTGCCTTGGCCTCGTCCAAATCCTGGATAATTAACACCCCTTTTCCGGCAGCCAAACCATCGGCTTTTAATACGTAGGGAGCTTGTAAAGTTTCCAGAAATTTTTTTCCTGCTTCAACGCTCTCTGCAGTAAAACTGGCATAGGCAGCCGTTGGAATGTTGTGTTGCAACATAAATTCTTTGGCGCGTTCTTTACTACCTTCCAGCAATGCTCCACGTTTTGACGGTCCAATAAGCATCACATCTTGCAAGGCTTCTTCTTCAGCAAAATAATCTGCAATCCCATGCACCAGTGGGTCTTCTGGCCCAACAACAACCATTTTAATCTGGTTGGCAATTACAGCAGCTTGTATGGCTTCAAAGTCGTTTACATTTAAGGATAGATTGGTTGCTATAGTTGCGGTACCTGCATTTCCCGGAGCAACAAAAAGCTTTGTGCATTGTTTGCTTTGTGCAATCTGATGTGCAAAGGTGTGTTCTCGACCTCCGGAGCCTAAAATAAGAATGTTCATAATACTGGGTGTTGGTTTTATAGTACAACCTTTGCGCGTGGCTTTGGTGTATCTTGATGCAAAAATAAGTATTTCACCATACAGTTTCGCTACATTTGTAATGCAAAACATGTAATTTTTTGATTTGAAATTATTCGATTTCACATTGCGAATGAAAGGCTTCCCCATACGGGAAGCGCAAGCACATTTGCAAAAAATACAGCAAATTCCTGAAGCCAATTACGCTACTTACCTGGAAAATGCTAAAACTGAAATCCTGCAATACCACCTTCAAAACAATTCTTTTTATAAAGATTTTATTGGCGGACAAGATGTTTCTTCCTGGGAAAACCTTCCTGTGCTTCGGAAAAAGGACTTACAGGTTCCTTTGCGGGATCGGTTGTCTAAAGATTTCAGCATTAAAAGTGTATATACCGGGAAAACCTCGGGCAGTAGCGGGACGCCTTTGCATTATGCAAAAGACCACTTTTGTCATGCACTCACCTGGGCCGGCATCATAGATAGATTTGGTTGGTATGGAATAGATTTTAACACCTCGTTTCAGGCGCGTTTTTATGGAATTCCGTTGGAGTTTACCAGCTATCAAAAAGAACGGTTAAAAGATCGTTTTAGTAACAGGTATCGTTTTCCAATTTTTGACCTTTCTGAAAAAAAACTGGGCTCTTTTTTAGACGTTTTCAGAAGAAAAGAGTTCGATTATATAAATGGACATACAAGTTCTATTGTTTTGTTTGCCAGGTTTCTTCAGAAAAAGAATTTAATCTTAACAGACGTCTGTCCTACCCTTAAAACCTGTATCGTTACCAGCGAAATGCTTTTTCCTGACGATAAAGCCCTACTGCAAAAGCAATTAGGCGTGCCTGTGGTAAACGAGTACGGCGCCAGTGAGCTGGATTTACTGGCATTTACAAATATGCAAGACGAGTTTCAGGTAAACAGTGAATCTGTTTTTGTTGAAATTATAGACGAAAATGGAAGCGCTGTGCACAATGGTATGCCCGGCACTATAGTAGTTACCATGCTCTATAACAAAGCGCATCCTTTTATACGGTACGAAGTAGGTGACTTGGGTATTCTGGATGAAAAATCTACACTTAAAAAACCCATTTTAAACCAGTTATTAGGGCGTGCCAATGACAATGCAACACTTGCCAATGGCACCACCGTACCCGGACATACATTTTATTATGTTGCTAAGAGCGCAATGGGTGACAAAAGCGTTGTACAGGAATTTGTAATGGAACAAATTACGCTGGAAACTTTTACCTTAACCTATGTTGCTGAAAGAGACCTCAACGCCACCGAAATTAAAGCCTTAAAAGAGTCTCTACACAAGTATCTGGGAACACAGGTAACTTTAAAATGCAACAGGGTGGAAGTGTTGGATAGAAGCCGCCGTGGTAAGTTAAAACAATTTATATCTCACCTGTAAATGAAACCGAAATCTATTTTACTGGTAAGTAACTACTATCCGCCAGAGCAGGGAGCAGCAGCTAACAGAATTCAGGTTTTGGCACAGGCGTTACGTGATGATGGCTATGTGGTCCAGGTAGTCTGTCCCTTGCCCAATTATCCTTCCGGAACTGTTTTTTCTTCTTTTAAGGGGAAGATGTATACAAAAACTGTTGAAAATGGCATTATTGTGCACAGATTGTGGCTGTGGCCCAGCAAATCTTCCAACAAATTTGTGCGGCTAGTAAGTATGCTTTCTTTTGCCAAGAGTCTGGCCTTGTTTTTTATTCTGAAACGTATTCCAAAGCTTGTTTTCATACAATATTCCCCGGTTTTTGTAGGTTTTACGGCAGTTTTCTGGAGCAGGTTGTTTGGAAAAAAAATTATCTTAAATGTATCTGACCTTTGGCCGTTGGCAGGACTGGAAATGGGTTTACTAAACAAGGGGTTCTATTATTCGATTCTTGAAAAAATGGAAACCTTTTGCTACCGAAAAGCAGATTTGATTTTGGGGCAATCTGAAGAAATTTTACACCACATAAAAAGTAAAAAAGTTCAAAAGCCTACATTTTTATACCGAAATTTTCCGGATTTCACGCCCGATGAAGTCTTATCCAAAACACCCCTACAACCGGTTAAAATAGTATATGCTGGTTTGTTGGGCGTAGCACAGGGGTTATCTGAAATATTTTCAAAAATTACTATTCCAGAGGATGTCGAATTTCATATTTATGGAGAGGGTCCCGAGGTTGAGAAAATCACCAGACTCAACAGTTCAAAAATCAGCTATCATGGTGCGGTAACACGGAGCCAGCTCCACCAGGAATTAAGGCAGTTTGATATTGCCTTTATTCCGCTTGTACGACGCATTTATGGTTCGGTACCGTCAAAAATATTTGAATACACAAGACTGGGATTACCATTGCTGTATATGGCAGGTGGGGAAGGCGGAGAACTGGTACAACAAAACAGCCTTGGCTGGGTGATTGAGGTACAGGATTTTGTAGAGCTTCAAAATTTTCTGGAAAACCTAACCCCTATTAACGTACAAAAATTTCCGAAGGAAGTAGTACAGCAAAAAGCGCTACAAAAATTCGATTTTACTACGCAGTTTACAGCCTTTAAAAAGGAGCTTGAAAACCTCTAGTAGGCTTTTTCCTCTCCCCTAAGCGCATTAAAAATGGTTTGGAATACAATTTTGATGTCTAAAAACAGCGACCAGTTCTCCAGGTAAAAAATATCGTACTTCACGCGATTAATAATATGGTTGTCGTCCTCTACCTCACCTCTGTAGCCACTTACCTGAGCCAAGCCTGTGATACCTGGTTTTATAAAATGGCGCACCATAAACTTATCGATTCGCTCTGCATACATATGGGTATGACTTACCATATGGGGGCGTGGTCCTACCACCGACATATCGCCTTTTAAAACATTTATAAACTGCGGAAGTTCATCTATACTGGTTTTACGTATAATCTTACCTACGTTGGTTACCCTGGGATCGTTTTTACTTATCTGGTGCAAATCGGCCATAGGATTGGGGCGCATAGAGCGATACTTGTAGCAGTTAAATTCCTTGTAATCCAACCCGTTTCTTTTTTGTTTAAAAAACACGGGGCCTTTAGATTCCAGTTTAATGAACAATGCAAGAATTGGCGTAAGCCAGGAAAGCACACCTACAATTACAATTACAGACAAGACTATGTCGAAGGCTCTTTTTATAAACTGGTTAAAAGGGGTATCTATAGGTATTTTCCGCATCGATAAAATGGGGAGTACCCCATAATAATCGAAATCTAGTTGCTTACTGTAAATATCTTTATTGTCTGGTAAAAATTTGAGAACTTTAAGATTGTTATCGGCAAAATCGATGAGTTTGGTAAGTTGCTTATTGCTTAACTGACCAATGGAGCTGTAAATTTCGTCCACATCGTTTGTATTAATATAGTCAAAACAGGTATCCAGATTTTGGTCGATGCTTTTTATGTCGAATATTTGCTGTAGCTTATAGCCATATTCGGGGTTTTTGTTGAAAAATTGACGTAATTGATCGGTTTTTTGGTTAAGTCCAATAATTACCACTTTTCTAAGGTTTCCGCCAAAACGTCTTCGGTATCTTTTCAGTATAAAGAAAACTGTAAATTTTAAAACTGTGATACACAAGATCACAGTAAGCACATATTTTACAATTTGCCAGGCATTAATATCGAGATCGTTGTAAAAGCCAAAAAAAGAAAAAACTATTAAGAAAAAAACGATGCTCTGCTTCCCAATAAGCGACATAATTTTTGATGCATGGGTAAAGCGGTAGATTTCGTAAAAATAGGATTTTAAGGAAAGGATTATCCATCCCAGCAGTATAAATACAATGTATTGGAAATACAGTAATTTATCCTCGAAAAAATAGAAGGCCAGTGCAAAAATGATCGTTAAATCCATTGCATAGGAAAGGGGTCTTAAAAACCCTGAATATCTGCCACTTCTAAAAATCATTACACCCTGTTGTGTTTTGTAAAATCTTTGTGTTCGCTCTTAAAGAGTTCCTCTTTTGAGAGGTTTTTAAAATAGTTGAAAGTTTTTTTCATTCCTTCACTTCTGGAAACTTTTGGTTCCCAGCCTAAAATTTCCCTTGCCTTGTCTATATTAGGCTGGCGTTGTAGGGGATCGTCTTTTGGAAGCTCTTTATAGGTTATTTTTTGAGCTGTCCCGGTTAGCTTAATAATTTCTTCGGCAAACTCTAGGATGGTAATTTCGTCTGGATTTCCAATATTTACAGGATAGGAATAATCGCTTAATAACAATTGGTATAGCCCATTTACCTGATCGTCTACATAGCAAAAGGAACGTGTTTGTTGCCCATCTCCAAAGACTGTTAGGTCTTCTCCACGTAATGCCTGGCCAATAAACGCAGGGATTACGCGACCGTCGTTTAGTCTCATTCGGGGGCCATACGTATTAAAAATACGTGCAATTCGTGTTTCCAGGCCATGAAACCTGTGATACGCCATGGTAATACTTTCCTGAAAGCGTTTTGCTTCGTCATACACTCCACGAGGTCCGATTGTATTTACATTTCCGTAGTATTCTTCACTTTGCGGGTGCACCAGGGGGTCTCCGTATACTTCAGATGTAGAAGCGATAAGGATTCTGGCATCTTTTTCTTTTGCCAATCCCAACAGGTTATGGGTTCCTAACGAACCCACCTTTAGTGTTTGAATTGGTATTTTAAGGTAATCTATGGGGCTTGCGGGAGATGCAAAATGAAGGATATAGTCTATCTGTCCCGGGACGTGTACAAATTTGGTTACATCGTGGTGATAAAATTCAAAGTCTTCCTTTTCAAATAAGTGCTGGATATTTTTAAGATCTCCGGTAATAAGGTTATCCATCCCTACTACACGATAGCCTTGAGCCATAAATTTATCGCAAAGGTGTGATCCTAAAAATCCTGCTGCCCCTGTTATGAGAACTCTCTTTTTCATACTATTTTGCTGTTTTTCGTCCAATAGAATGGTATGTAAATCCTTCTGCCTGCATATCTTCTACATTATACAAATTTCTACCATCAAAGATGACCGGGGCGGATAACAGTTGCTTTAGTTTTTGATAGTTTGGGGTACGAAAAATGCTCCATTCGGTACAAATTACCAGTGCATCTGCTCCTTCCAGCGCGTCATACATAGAACTGGCATAGGTAAGTTTGTCTCCAAACTGCTTTTTTATGTTAGGCATAGCTTCGGGATCAAAAACTGAAAGATTAGCTCCTTTATCCAAAAGCGCATTCATAACATCTATGGATGGGGCTTCACGAATATCGTCGGTTTCTGGTTTAAAAGCGAGTCCCCAGATGGCAATATTTTTCCCTGAAAGGTTTTTATTGAAATATCCTTCAATTTTTGGAAGCAGGATCGTTTTTTGTTTTTTGTTTACTTCAATGACCGAGTCCAGAATTTTAAAATCGAACCCTTCGTCTTTTCCTGCTTTTTGCAGTGCTTTTACGTCTTTTGGAAAGCAAGAACCTCCATAACCTATTCCGGGAAATAAAAAACGTTTTCCTATCCGGCTATCGGTTCCCATACCTACTCTTACCTTATCTACGTCTGCGCCTACTTTTTCACAGTAGTTTGCAATTTCATTCATAAAAGTAATTTTAGCGGCAAGGAATGAATTTGCGGCATATTTGGTTAATTCGGCCGATTTTTCATCCATGATGAGTATAGGGTTTCCGGAGCGTACAAAAGGTGCATATAGCTTTTGCATAAGAGCTGTAGCGCGGTCGCTGCTGGAACCAACCACAATACGTTCCGGCTTTAAAAAGTCGTCAACCGCAAAGCCCTCTCGTAAAAATTCGGGGTTGGAAACCACATCGAAATCACATTGGGCATTTTGTGCAATAGTTGCATGCACTTTTTCGGCTGTCCCAACGGGAACAGTACTTTTGTCTACTATTACTTTGTATTCTTTTATTTTTTTTCCAATTTCTTCAGAAACATTTAAAACATAACTTAAATCTGCAGATCCGTCTTCGTCTTCGGGAGTTGGCAGGGCCAGAAAAACTATTTGTCCGTGTTCCAGGCCTTCATCTAAAGAGGTAGTAAAAGATAATCTTCCGGCTTCAATATTCCGATCAAAAAGTACATCCAGGTGGGGTTCGTAAATAGGTACAATCCCGCTTTTCATTTTTGCTACTTTTTCGGCATCAATATCTACACATACTACTTCGTTTCCGGTTTCAGCAAGGCAAGTACCTGTTACCAATCCTACGTATCCTGTTCCAATTACTGTAATTTTCATTTCTTTAAATTTTCAGAAATTATGTTTCTGTTATAAGCGGCAAAAGTACTATTTATTGCTTTTAATCTGCTTGTATTTCTTTATTTTGAGGTTTGTTTTGCTTAATTAAGAGCATGATAAGTACAAACCCGACGTAATATGCTCCAATTTGTCTGTGGAACAGGTTTTCCACTAACATAAACAGTAGTAGTGTAAGTAAAAGTGTTGTAGGAAAAAATTGCCTTTTATTCCGAAGAAAAACAAAGAGTACAAATCCTATAAACAGTACTATTCCTATAATTCCTGTCGCGAGATAGATGTCTAAAAACTGATTGTGTGTGTTATATTTTCTGGCCATTAGCCAGGCTCTTTTTTGTTCGTCTTCTATACTGTCCTCATAACATTTAACAAGCTCTTTATTCGTATTTGCAAAACCAAGGCCTTTCCAAAGCTCGTTATGAGTTTCAGATATGGTGATGGCGCAATTCCAAATAATAGTTCGCGGTTCCATCTCCAGCGTATTTGCGACCAATCCTTTGCTTTCGGTATTTGTAGGGGTATAGAGTATTTTTTTTCTGAAATCGTTATTAAGGATAAACACCAAGACAAGCCCTAAAAAGAGTGTTGCTACCACAAAAACCAATTGTGTCCCTTTACTGCGTTTATATAAAAAACCTAAAATGAAAAGAACTATAAGCGCAATAATGGCAATTCTGGAAACTATGAGTAAAATAAAAAGCACATTTACTATAATTGCTACTACGTAATAGGCATTGTTAGGGTTATATGTGTTTTTTAATAAACTATAAGAAGCTATAATACTAAGCACACACAGTAAGCCCAGGTAAAGTCTGTCTACCAACATGGCTTCTATGAGGTTGCCAGAATCCAACAACTGAAATGTTGCGCCCTGGTATACCCCCACAATAATACTTCCTACAGAAAAAAGTATGGCCGCAATAGATGAATAAATAATGGCTTTTTTAATTTTTTGAAATCCCTGAATGGGCACATATAAAATGACCAGTCCGATGGCCAGGTTTATTTTTTCAAGTACAGGACTATCTACGTCAATTCTGCCTAAAAGTAGTGCCTGTACTAAGACAAATAGTACCAAACAAATAAACAGTAGGGTTGGGAGACGTTTAAGTTTTTTAAAGTCGGTTTTTGAAACTACAATGGGAAACGCAATTGCCAGAGCAATAAGTAAAATATTGGGCAATGCCCGTACGTGGTTATCAAACGGAATCGTGAGATACAACAACAGAAACATATACGGATAAATGGACTGAAGTAATATTCTCATAACTTAAAACTGCGGGTTTTTATTGAGAGTTGAAAGATAACAAAAAGGATTGATGATTTTTGATATACGATTGTAGATTGCTGAATTATGGGATTAACTCTTTTTAAATTTCTCCTTAAGCACCAACCAAATAAAGGTGCTATTGCCAACGAGATAACGTTTCCACATACGTTTGGGTTCCTGGAGGAAACGGTAAAACCATTCCAGGCCTGTGTTTTGCATCCAGATGGGGGCACGTTTTGTGAGGCCTGAGACTACGTCAAAACTACCGCCCACACCCATGACAAAAGGAACATCTTTAAGAATGTTGCGGTGGTTGTAGAGGAAATTTTCTTTGATGGGGGAGGTGATGGCTACAAAGAGCATTTGAGCACCACTATTGGCTATTTGCTGCGCAATTTGGGGTTCGTCCTCCCGGGTAAAATACCCATTGCGATAGCCAGCGATAAGATTGGTACTGTAGGTGTCCTGATAAATTTCTGAAACTTTTTGAACCACTTCTTCTTTGGCTCCCAGTAAAAATATTTTATGATTTTGTTGGTGTGCCATTTCCACCAGATTCTCCATTAGATCAATTCCAGCAACACGTTCTTTTAAGGGCTTTGCCAGTATTTTAGCTGCCCATACTACCGCCTGGCCGTCTGCGTTAATGATGTCGCTTTCGTTTACACTTTTTCGCAGGGCTTCATCCTTTTGCATGGCTACAATTTTGCCTGCATTTACAACTACGTGGTGGAGTTGTTTTTTTTGCGATATAGCTTTGGATACCAACGCTAATGTTTCCGTCATGGAAAGGTTGTGGATGGTAGTGTTTAGGATGTTTATTTTTGGGATAGCTTCCAATTAAGGTGTTGTTTAATTCTTGGGGGTAAAGGTAGTAGAATTTGAAGAAGCTTTTTATACTTTAGGAGTTCCTTTATACGTGTTTTGTTTTTTTAGTTTTAGGGCTATCATTTTTTCTCTTAAAATAAGCAGAAACAATGTGTTAATAACATACACAAAAAAGTTTCCAGACAGCAGTATAATAAGTGTCATCGTAATAATGAAAAATAACGTTTCAGCCGAAATTTTAAACTGAACAAAAGCTTTTATAAACTGAATAAGATAGAGCAACCCTCCGGCAATTCCCCAAAAAAAGAAAATATCTACCAACTCCATTTGTGACCTTAGATTATAGTCACTTACACCGCCACATAGATAATTTAAAAAGGACCAGTTTTCAGTAATGTAAGGGATTGTTTTGTCCACCAACAACTTATCTCTTTGTGAAAGCAAGGCCGAAAGAAAACTTTCATTCTGCAGAATTTTATTAAATATGGGATTTTGATGTAAAAAATAAAAAAGGCCTATTATAAATAGTATCGGAACAAGTATGAGAAGTGTCTTTCTGTATTTAAATTTTTTTTGAAAGAGTAAGTACATTCCACCAAATAAAACAGCAATAAATATTGCCTTCGTGCCAAGTAAAAAACAACTTGCTAATACAACATAAAATTTCCAGTTTTTAAACACCCTCCATTTATATCCAATTAAAAAATAAATTAATGAAACAGTATATGCGTATGTTGCGATGGAAGGCGTAGCAAATAAGCCATTATAACCAAATCTTGAAAACCGATAGGCTTCAAAAACATCAAGTTTAAAAAGAACTCCTAGAAAAATTAACAGGCTATTTCCAATTATAATCCATTCAAAAAAAAGAAATAGCATTTTTCTCCCATCTGCATTGATTATTATTTTATTGAAATAAAAAAGCAACAACAGGCTGAATAAAAATTTGGATAGTATAGTAAGACTGTTTGAGGTAAATGATGTGCTTAAAAAAGCTTGCCCAGCAATAAAGCAAATTACTAGTATACCAAAAACTAGCATTTCTTTTACTTTTGGTCTATTCGCTATATAAAAAAATCCCACAAGTATAAGTAAGCTTATTTTAAGATATAAAGGGACGCTAGTATTAAATTTTAAATGCTGAAATATTTTTGCAAATGCGTCAAAAAGAATATAAAAAGAAAATAGCACTAAAAGGCTGTACTTATTGGTACGTTCTAACATGGTATCCAATACTTTCATTTTAGAATTATAGGTGCTTTTTAATAATTTTTCCGGCGTAGTCGTACCCAAAATGAGTGACTTTTTCAGCATTGTTCATATAAGACGTAACTAGTTCCTTATGGTTGTGTAGTTTTTTAATTTTCTCGGCTAAATCCTGAATATTTCTTGTTTTAAAATATTCTTTTATAGAAAAAGGATCTAAAATATTTTTATTTTCTATAATGTCACTGGAAAGTATTGCCATTTTGGCGGCAATGGCTTCTTTTAGGACAATTGGCGAATTTTCAAAATAGGAAGGAAAAACAAATACCGAGTTTTTTTTAAAAAACTCAAATTTTTCTGCTCCTGTTTTTGCTCCATAAAACTTAAAATTATTGAGTTGATTTCTTTTAATTTTAGTTTCAATTAAAGTCTTAAAGGTCTCATTTTCATATGCTCCCAGCACGTGTATGGTAAGGTTTTTTACTTCATCTTTTATGAGGATAACAGCTTCCACCAAATCTAAAAATCCTTTTTTTTCAGATAACCTGCCTACGTATAAAAAATCGTTGGTTTTATCACTTATGTTAGTATCAAAGTTTCTGTAATTCACAAAATTCTCTAATACAATAAGTTTTTTTTCATCTATAAACTGTGAATAAAACTGCTTATGAAATTTTTCAGAAAGCACAAATATAATATCGCCCAACCCTACTACTTTAGTAAAGATCTTTAGCTTAAACCCACTTAAAAAATAATCCCCTTCGGTTTTTGCATGGAGGTGAACAACAAGTTTTTTTGTCGTGAGCTTTAAGATGCATATGAAAATCATTTCGCGTAAAAACGAAATATTGGGTACAACAAATACATTGCTTACATCTATTCTGTTTTTGGCAATAAATCTAATAAGCTGAAAGATATTTTTGATAAAATGTAGTAGTTCTCCAATACCTTTCTTTTTATACAAATCGGCATTTGTAAGACCTTTAGAAGTGTTTAGCGTGAGGATTACATCTTTTGGGTGGTGTGTTCTTACAAGTTCTTGTACCCGCAAATTAGCCAGGGCTACACCTCCCACAGGTGGTGGAATAGGACCTATAAAAGCAATATTTCTAGGCATTGAGGAGTTTTTTTTCGTCTTCATCTTTTAATCTGGTAACATATGCCAGTACAAATACAATGAAAAATATATCTGCTGCCAGCGGTCTTGTTGCCAGACCGTTACTAAGCATTGAGGTAATTAAATACCCCACCAGCATCCACAAATTAAATACCGATACTTTCCTGGACATTAATAATAGCGAGAATATCAATACTATAAAAAGAACTACAAAAGGGATTCCATTTTCAACAATGTAAGTTAAAAAATCGTTATGGGAGCCTTTCTCTTCCCACCACCATTCGTTGGTTGTAATAAGATCGGAACCTATACCTCTCCCCAAAAGAAAATCGGTAGTACTATATTCCTGTAAAAGCTCAATTTTATCGTCGTACATAGTTAATCTTCCTGAAGAAAATTTATCTATATCTACAACCGTAATAATATAGGCTATAAACAGCACTAAAAAGGGAGTTACCACTAATATCTTTGCATACATCTCTTTAAAAAAGGTATTAGACTGGTATAGCATTACGGCTATAAAGATGAAATACATTACTATAGCGGTGCGCACATTCCAGCCTATAATTAAAAAAACAAGTGAGGCAAACATAAACGCGTATAAATACCAATATCGTTTTCTCAAAAACAAGGCAATAGCCATAAAAACTGATGCCAATACATAGCTATGTGTGTGCAGTCCTGCGAAAAATACTGGCCATCTGTATTTATCTCTGTTGTAACTGGGGTCGAATAGCATAAGTGCTACAAAAGCTAAGAATAATAAATACCAAACAAATATTTTGGAAACAAATTTAATATTAAGCTCGTTTCTTCTATACTGAATTATTAACACTAAAAAGAAATATACAGGTGAGCAGAGTTTTAATGAGTAGCTAAAAGAATCTAAAAAAGGTACGTCATTATAGAAATATGTCGCAAGATTTAGCCCGTAAAGGATGAAAGTGAGTAAAAAACTTACGGATAGCACTCCCAGTCTTTTTAAGTTGAATAAGATATGAATAAGCATAAGGGGGATAAGCAGATACTCGATATATTCCTGCATTCCTTGTGGGAGATGCAAGGGGTTGAACCTTTTTATATTGGGTTGGTAATACCGCAACCACCATCCCAACTCAACATTTAAATAAGAGAAAGTAAATTTAATGAGTATTAAAAATACAATAGCGTAAAAATTATTTTTAAAAATGCTGGATTTTAATAGCATTACTCTTCTAGGTTAAATTTACTTAATTCAAAAGCATCGTTGAGGGGTTGTATTACAGCGTAGGCCTCCTGACTTAACTTTTTAATCTCTGGTGCAGTGAGCGCCTGGTTAAAAATTGAAAAATTACGGAGTGTCCCTTCAAAAGGATACTGGTACGTTCCATCGGTTGCTTTTTGAATGCCCAAATATACGGTATGATATTGCAACCCTGTGTCTGGGATGTTAGCATATTTCGAATACAACTGTCCATTGATAAATACTTCAACTTCGTTTTTGAAAATATTTATAGACAAAAAGTAGTATTTTCCTTCTTCCAGACGAAAGAGATCATAATATTCCTTTGAGCCGCCTTTGGCATAATCGTATTCTTTTGCCCATAAACTAAACTGGTTTATATTTCCTGTAATCCTATTTCCAGCCAACCAAAAACTTAAATTTTTTCTGTTGTTGATAGTATCATGAATATTAAATAGCATACGTTCCTTAATAGGGTCAACGGCAGTATTTTTAAACCAGATGCTTACATTTACTCCTTTTTCTGATGAAATTTCAGGTAATGCACCCTTACCATATGCTGAAGTATTATTTTGAAAATATGCTCCTTCTTCTGAAAAAGAAAGGTTTGTTTCTTCTAATCCTTTGTTATTTGTAAGTTCAAAAAAAGCAACACGCTCTGGTAAGCTTTGGGCTATTTCTTCTTTTTTCTTTTTGGAAGTACATGCGATACAACAAAGAAATATGGATATATAAAGAATGCTACGCATGAGTTTCAGGATTTAATGAAATGGGTCTTGCTTTTAACTGAAAAGAGCCAGCACCAAGCATCACTATAGTTAAAAAACAAACAATCCCCCAGGAGCGTTCCAGCATAGATTCAGAAAGGTTAGCTATAAAAAAAGCGCTTATTAAGAATAATAATAAGACATCCCTTTGCACAATAGCCACTTTAAACAATGTAATAAACAGCACTAAAAATGAGATGCCACCTACAATTCCGTAGGTGCTCAAATATTCCATAAACTGGTTGTGGGCATTGTAATTATCGTTGTAGGCTTCGCTGTCCCTGTTTATAAAATAAGCTTCTTTACGGTATTGGTCTTCATTGGCAGTACCCGGACCAATGATGGGGAATTTTTTGAAGACTTCAAAATTTGTAGCTAATCTGTCAAAACGGTTATCTTTTTTACTGAAAATGGTCTCGTTTTCAAACACGTTTACACTCTTAATAAATCTGTCTCGTAAAAAATTGGTTTCGGTTGTTTGTATATAATAAAACAGGCTTGCCACCACAATTCCGAAAATAGCGAGTGGAATATATTTTTTAGTAACGACCAGATAAATAGTTCCAAATACTATAAATGAAAAAATAGCATTCCGTGCCATAAGATGTAGTAGAAAAAGACAAAGTAGTGCAAAAATCACACGGTACACCCACAAAGAAAACAATCTTTTTTTATTATGAAGGCAGTACACTACGGCTCCTAGTGCTAAATTTACAAATAGTGCCAGGTAAGGGGTGTGTACGTCTATTTGTTCGGCCAGATGATGGGAGGCATAGTATTTAGATAAAAAGCGGGAGAGAGGTTCATTATTCTGTAAAATTTCGGCAAAGGTTAATCCCCAACACAACAAAGCAGCAACTGCACATCCTAAAATTAATGCCTGCAGGGCTTTTAGTTTTACCATCTTAAAAAAAGCAGGACGTATTAGAACATAACATGAGATAAGTATCATAGGGAACAACCTTCCCAGTTCTTTGAATCCTTGAGCATATTCGGGAGAATACGTCATCCCAAATAACAATAAGAGCACTGGGATATTTAAAATAACGAGCAACCAAACATTTACTTTTGGAGGTCTATTTTTTTTTATAACAAAAAAATAAAGGGTTTGTAAACCAAAAAGAGCTAAGAAAATAGTAAGGAACAGGTTGTTTAAAAACAGGTTAATGGGAAGGAAAAACAATATGCCGCACAGCACCCATTGGTTTGTTATAAGCCAAATTTCTTGAAATTTTTGATTGGATATTGTCATTCAGTAGTTTCTAATCTTCGAAGTGCAATTTTATGGCAAGTAGCGCTGTAACAACAGCAAATTTATTGCGAAATTCAAAAATATTGTTGGCGTAAATTTTTCTTAAATCCCTTTTAATTTCTTTATCCAGCAAGTTTTTTTGTAGCTCTTGGTTTAAAATAGTATCCAGAGTTTCTATTATGTAAGGGTTTTCAGTTAACCAATTGTTATAAGGATTCATGCTGTCGTACCTTAGTTTAAAATACTTCTTAGCGCCATTAAAATACTTTTTAAACTTTTTCCCATACACTATTTTAAATCTATTGTTTGGAAGCATGTCAATTTTATCCCAAGGGTATGCTAAAACTTGTTTGTGATATTTTTTTAACCAATCAAAATATATAATCTGACTTGCTTTGTATTCATTTGGTAAAGACAAGCAAAGGTTAATTAGTTCTTGATCAAAAAAGGGAGATATATTATCAATGGTGTTATTAAGAGTACGATCACCCATTAGGGTTGCGTTAATAATTCGCTGTTCGTAGGTAAATAACTCCATACCTAGTTCCTGGTATTTTTTTAATATGGAAGGTAGCCCGGTTATTTTATCCAACAAGCTGTTATCTGAAATAAATCCTGTATATCCAATTTTCCCTCTATTTTTAATAAAATCGTACCCAGACTTTGAAAAGGAACCAAATAGCGCGTCTCCAATCTGTCCTGTATGTAAGACATTGTACTTTTGCGTGTCAAAATTCCGCACTGTAGAAGAAGTATGTGCTGAACTGTGGTACATTATTAAACCGTCATTAGGTTTTACGTAATTTTCAAAAATAGTATCAACTAAGTAGTCTGGAGAATCAAGATATCTTTCGTGGTGATTTAAGCCTTCTCCCTCAGCAATCATTCGTGCATATTTAACATCTTTTGAGTTTGATTGCCCAAACGTAATTGTGCTAATATTATCTTGACCTAATTCTTTGGCAATTAAAACATTTGTTCTGGCATCCATGCCGCCACTTAGCAAAGACAAGTGCTTAGGCCCGGAAAGAAATTCCCAGTTTTTTTGAATGGAAGAGGTTGCTAGTTCATCAATTCTATCAATCGCTTCTTTATAACCAATCTTGATGTCTTTATTGCAATATTGGTTAAATTTCTGAATACCAACATTACTTTCTTTTAGGGAATAGCTAAGTATTGAATTATACCGTAGCGATTTTATTTCATTAACATATGTATGGTCTTCCAGTAAAAATCCATACAACGCCATCATATAAACGGCATCTGTGTTAAGAGAATATGATATGTTTTGTTGTCTCAAAAACGTAGAGAGCGCTGCCATTTCAGAAGAAAAAATAAAGCCTACTTCTTTATCATGATAGTAGAAAATACTTTTTGTAGCAAGATTATCAGTAAATACGTGCACTGTTTCATTGTTAGAATCGTACACAAACCCAGCATAAGAACCTTTCAGTTTTTTAGCAAACGCAATTCCTTCCTTTTCGAAATTCTCAAAAAAGGTACTAGGCTGTATTCCTTGGTCGCTAAGGTTTAACCCTTCGAAACAAATTGTTATTCCGTTTTTTGTTTCTAGAAACCTATGACCCTTCAATTTTGCAAGTACAGATCGGCCCAACATACCATTAGGCACTGAAATGTCATCTTTAACTGCGTTTTTGGATAATGAAATAGATTTAATCTTTTCTTTATCTTTTAAAAACACTCCATAAATACCCGCCATAGTTCTTATTTTTTTAGTGTTTTCATCTGTTTTTCAACGTAAAACCGAATGAGAAAGTACCGAATAAGCAAACTAATAAAACTGGCAACTGCCACTCCTATTATTTCATAAAACTGAAACAACACATAACTTAAAACAATATTAAATAACAATGCTGCAATATTAAGATATAAATTGAGTCTAAACCTTTTTTGAATTACCAATAGCGTACCTCGAACAGGGGTTAATCCCTGTATAATTTTAGCCGCCAAAATTATAAAAAATAAAGTTGTTACGTTTTGAAAGTCTTGATATAATGTGCCCGTAAGGATATAAAAGACAATGATTAAAAACCCTGTTGCAATCACCAGCAATATGCTTATTTTTTTTTGAAGGGTATACATATACAAAAAATTAGTCTTTAACTTTTCAATATCTACTTGCACCAAAGTAATCGGTATAAGCATAAGGGCATTGGCTATGTTTAACGCAAAGCTATAATCTGCAATAACTACATTGGCGTTTTCGGCGAGGTATTTAATGATAAATATATCGGTATACAAAAACATAAGGTTGGCAAAATTACTTACTACCAGTGTCAAAGAGTTCAATAATAGCTTTTTAAAAAGCCTCCAATATCTTTTTATTTTATATAGGAGTAATTTTTGTTTTACGAACAAAACAAATAAATGCAACAATGATACTGGAAAAAGGATATAGTTTACCACCACATATGCCATGCCGGACACCTCAAAATAGCGTATGGAAACATAAATAATAGCATAGAATAGTATAGAAACAATTATTTTATAATAAGAGGCATAGTTACTTCCTTTGCTTACCAACAAAAAGGATTGCATAATTCCCCCGTTAAAAAACAAAGCATAAAATACAAACGGTATTGTTAAAAATGCCAAGTGAAAGAAGCCCAAAACAGGCCATAATAGGAGGGTTAATACTACTACAAAAATAGACCCAAGCAAGAAAAAATATTGTTTACTGTCTTTGCTCTTGGTATAACTTAAAATTAAGGCCGGGAAACCAAATGCAAATAGGGAGGAGCCTACCTCAATTACTTTTTTATAATACTCCAGTTCTCCATATTCCTCTTTAGCTAAATAGCTGGCTGCAAAAAACAACACAACATACTCCAGGGCCCTTGTGGCTATAATGGAGCTGCCATAGATTATATACTTTTTTTGAAATATTACGTTTAGCAAAGCTCTATTGTAATTTAAGGTACCCCATAATAGGAATTACATTCTTATTTATTAGAAACATTAGAATGGAAATCTAAATCCTGAATTTGTATTTTTTCCCCAATTATACCGTTGTAAACTTTACTATCGTATAAGGAAATTTCTAATTCTTTAATGTCCCGGATTTTTGTGTTAAATTTAAATTCATACATTGTTTTGTTGGGTTCTAACGGAAATTTTAAATCAAACTTATCAAAACCCCATCCAACGGCAACAGATTTTTTAGCTATGTATTTCTTACTACTCTCTTGTGGAATTATTTTTAATCCCATATTATATTTATCTACCCAGTTTTTAGCTTCGCCAGATGTTTTTACAGAAAGTTGAAGGGAATAATTTCCTTTATTTTTCTTTACAAAAACACTATCTATCGTAACAAACTCGTTTAACACTGCATGCATTTTCCTTCCGTATTGAAGTTCTTTTCCTATAGTATGGAACATCATAAATTCTTCAAATTTTTCGTGATAGTTTTGAAGTATTTCAGCATTATTTTGTGTTTTAAAAGAATAGTTGTTTTTAATATAATCTCCTAGAAATTCTGAAACTTTAGTCGCCCCTTCGACATTCAAATGTTGTGAGTCCATAAAGTCTGTTAGGGAAAGATTTAACTCATTATAATAATTATTAAGATCGATATAAGGAACCCCTTGCGCATCTGCAATTTTTTTTAAGGCGTTCCCAACGGAGTTTTTTTCATATGGAACTCTTAAATCCGGGGAGGTGATAATTAACACCTCAGCTCCCCCACTTTTTGCTAGGGCAATACTATTTAAGAGGTGTTCTTTAGCTGTTTTGCTTATAGGGTATGGCTTCTTTTCTGTCTCTTTCTCTTTAAAACCTTTAAAAAATTGTGTGTCTTTTGCACTAAGTGTTTGTTTATACCCCCTATAGCCATTACTATAAACAAATTCATTGCCCGATGGGGGCTTAGCTTTTATCCTTCCATAGGATTGTCTTTTCCAAAGATGATGATTTCTAAACAAAGGAAACAGGACACTCAAATATTCATTGGCATCGTATTTTTTTAAAATGACACTTATTTTTGAAATAGATGTATTGGGGATTCTGTCTAAAGCGTCTAATTGGTATCCTTTGTCCTTTTCACTTTTTAAATCCTTTAGAGTGCCTTCAAAAATATCTATCACTACCAATTTTGGAGTATTGTACTCAAGGCTTTCTTTTAGTAAAACATCTGTATTTACAATATTTAGTGCTGGGGCTCCCAGATTGTAGCTTATGGCATCTGTCTTTTTTGTTATAATAAGCGGATTATATGAGGTATAACTATGTGAACTTCCAAAAAAAACAATGTCTATATCATTATGTTTTGTAATTTCCCTGTACGTATCAAAAGTATACGCATAGGTATTCTTATTGGTAAATATAGTATTAAGATAAGCGAAGCATATCACGAACAAAAGTGAAAACTTAAGCAGGGAAAAAAAGAATTTTCTCATTTTTTACAACTTTTATACTATACTATATAGCCGTTACCTTCATGAATGTGTTTATTCATTTGGAGATTTAATTTTTTAATATGTAACCAACCTTGTTCTGGATCTAAAAATTTAGGTCACTTTACCTTAGGGTCACTTAGGGTTGATTCAAACTGTATATCATTCCATATAAAATCTCTCCCAATGCTTCCACTATACTTTTTCTTATTATATAAAAACACCCTTATTTTGGAATATTTTTTTGTTGCTGCAAAAAATGATGTTTCATAAATGGAATCCTTCGAGTTCAAGGCAATATCTTGAATGAAATGTCCCCTTTCTTTATCTATTGGACGATGCAAAAACTTCTTTTCTTCTTCTGTGGGAGTTAAATGAATGCCCAAGTTGTATTGATCCAATTCTTTAGGATTGGTTGTTTTTATGAGAATCTTCAAAGATGATTGCGTATAATCCTTATAAAACTCTATCCTGCTTAATGTAATATCTTCTAATAGATGTTTTGGATCTTTCATAGTGGCTTTGCTAGGATAATTATCTGTAAAAAAGGTTCTCTTGTCGTTTTCAGAAATTAAATAATACTCGCTCATGCTCCTATCGGGTAGCGAGTAATTATTTCTTATATATTCTCCCAAATGTTTAGAAACCTTTAATCCTCCTTTTAAATTTAAATGGGTTGGGTCTGCAAAATCCGAAAGCCCAATATTGAGCTCTTGGTATAAATCGTTATAATTAATTAAATTAGTGTTTAAAGCTTTACAAATTTTTTCTAACTCTTCATAAAACCTGTGGCTGTTATAAGGAACGGTAATATCGGGAGAAGAAACAAATAATACCTCTGCGCCTGCTTCTCTGGCTGTACTAACTAAGGTTGAAAATTCTCTTGTGATCTTTTCATCAATCTTTTTTTTGTTTACAGGCTTACCCTCTTTAACCGTTTTAAAGTCTATATATTTTATAGAATCTTCTTTTTTCAAAGATTTTCGGGAAGCAACGTATCCATTGTAGTAATAATATGGTCCATTATAAGAAATCCTATTTGATCGGTCTAAATTAAAGTAGTTTTTTTCGTTCCATTGGGTATGGTTTCTAAATAGAGGGAACAAAAAACCAAGATATTCATTGTCATCATAATACGTAGTCATGATGTCCAGTTTTTCTTGATTGAGGTTAGGAATAACATCTAAGGCTTGTAATTGAAACCCCTTAATTTCATCACTTTTTGGAGGTCTGATTGAGTTTTCAAAAACCTCTATAATTATAAGTTTGGGCTTTGTATTTTTAAGGGCTTCTTTTAATAAGACATTGGTAAGTGAAAACCGTAATGCACTTGACCCCAAGTTATAAGAAATAGCTTTTGAATATTGATTAACTATTAGCGGATTATAAGCTGTTAAAGCGTGAGAACTGCCAAAAATAAGTATATCTATATTAGTGTTATCTGCAAGTTCTTCAAAATCTGAAAATGTTGCATTATATACTTCGGAAGATCTAAATACCTTATTAAAGTAACTAAAGGTTAGTATAGAAATAACCAAAAAAATAAATGCTGATTTTGCAAATCGCTTCATACTAAAACTGAAAATAAATAAACTCTTTCACGCTATCGTCCCCATAAATACCGAAAATTATAATTGAAAATACAATACACAGATACACCAGGTTACGAACCACGACATTATTTCGGTTTAAAAGCTTTAGTGCATTATATTTAATATGTATTGCATCAAATATGAATAATAAACCTATTACCACAAGAGATAGGATAAATTCGTGTGTAGCAAGGCCCAAACTAAAAACTTTTACGTCTTTGCTGAAATTAAATAAGTTTTCCACGATGTAAAGAGAATCTGCAAAAGTGTTAGCCCTGAAGAATATCCAGGCAAAACACACAATGGCAAATATAAAAATCGTGAAAAAACTAGCTGGTATAAACGAAGTTCTGTTTACTTTGAAGCCATGGTTGGCAAATGCTTTTTCGGCCACAATAAAAAGCCCATGAATGGCACCCCAGATTATAAAAGTGACTGCTGCCCCATGCCAAAGCCCACTTACTACAAATACAATAAAAAGGTTGAGATACGTACGGTACTCTCCATCCTTACTACCACCTAAGGGAATGTACACATAATCCCTAAACCAAGTGGAGAGCGAAATATGCCATCTGCGCCAAAATTCGGTAATAGACCTTGAAAAGTAAGGGGCATTAAAGTTTTTCATTAAATCGAAGCCTAATGTCCTTGAAATACCAATTGCAATATCTGTATAACCAGAAAAATCACAATAAATCTGCAAGGCAAAAAATACGGTAGCGATAATAAGTTCTATCCCTGAATAATCGGTTGGATTATTATATACCTGATTTACTAAAATAGCCAACCGGTCTGCAATCACCATTTTTTTGAAGAGACCAAAAGCTGCCAATAAAAGACCGCTTTTTACCCTATCGTAATCAAACTCATATTTTTTATAAAATTGTGGTAATAAGTGCGAGGCACGTTCAATAGGCCCGGCTACTAACTGTGGAAAAAACGCTACAAACGTAAAAAAGGGTAGCCATTCCTTTACGGGTTGTAATCGCCCTCTATAAATATCTATGGTGTAGCTTAAGGTTTGGAAGGTATAAAAACTAATACCTACAGGAAGTATTATATTTAATGCAAAGGAATCTAAACTTCCACCCAGGAAATTAAAAGAGTTAATAAAGGAATCTATAAAGAAATTGGCGTATTTAAAATAAGCCAACAAACCAAGGTTGGTTGTTAAACTTATAATTAAAAGTGCTCTTTGTTTTGCTCTGGTTGAGGCTTTTGGAATAAGCCCACCTATTATAAAATCTACAACAGAACTAAATATAATTAAAAACAAAAAACGCCAGTCCCACCAGGCATAAAATACATAACTGGAAAGTAATAAGAATACATTCCGAAGGGTGATTTTTTTATGCACCACCCAATACAGCACAAAAAATATAGGGAAGAATATGGCAAAATCGAATGAGTTAAACAGCATATTAGTTAGTTATAAGTTTTAAATAGTTGTTTTACCTTTTATTTTCATAATCGGATCATTTTCTTCATTTCCAACAAAGATTTTTACATTATCAAGTTTTTCTTTTCCTAATGTAAATGGAAAAACCAAATAAAATTTATTGGCAAAAGTATGCAAATTGACCTTATTCAGTTTTCCTCTTATCGCAATGGCTTCATGGATTATTTTAATAGGAATATTTATATTGTTTGTGTCTTTTACCTCAATAATAACCTCTGCTATATCTGAAGTCACATTGTAGGCAGCTATTTTTAGAATATTCTTTTCTTGTAATCCAGTTGTATTCTGAATATTCTTTTTAAAATTAGCTGTTTCAAGTTTATTTTTAATATGATAAAAACGATTATACTTCCTATAAGATGAGGGTAATGCTCCTTGTTTGAGATAGAGATTATTCTTTATATAGTTTGTTAGAGCATTAGAAGTTATTTTGGCTCCCTTCGGATTAAGATGATTGGGGTCGCTAAAATGTTTTCTATTCAATCCCAATGAATCTTTCCAATCATTAAGATCTACATAAATAGAATTTTTCTCCTTTAAATATTCACCTATTTTATGCGAATACTTCCAGTTTCTGGCATCATAATCCATGTAATAGGTTGGAGAATTTACAAAGATTGGCAAGCAATCTTTACTTTTTAGAAGTACTATAATATCGTCTATTTTATTTTTTTCTTCTATGGTTAATTCTACATTATGGTCATAAACATTTTTCCCTTTTTGGGATTCCAAAAATTTATCCCACATTTTTTCGTCCACAGACTTATTAAAATAAATAAAACCATTATAAAAGTCTACGCCATGCCCAATGGTGTAATTACCGCTAAAATCTCCAAAAAAGACGTCATTCCAGGCCGAGTGGTTTTGCAGTGTAGGAAAAATAGCATTTACAAAACCTTCCTTTTTAAAGATTTCAAATACTTTTTTACTTTTATGTATTGAAAATGGTATTTGATTTAAAGTTTGTAACTGGTCTGTTTTATTTTTTTCTACATAGTATTTACCTATACTTAAAACAAAAATATCCACTATAGCTATTTTAGGATGCTTCTTATTTAAAGCGTAGGATGCTGCTACAGAAGTGGCTTCAAACTTTTGAGCAGGAGTCCCCAGATTATATGTTTTTACTCCCAGTTCTTCTTCAAAAATTCTAGGGTCATAAGAACTTTGAGCCCGAGAACTACCTAAGATTAAAATATCAATATTCTCGATTTTGTTTAACCCTTTTAGTACCTTCTTATAAGAATTTTTTTCTTTAAAAAAAGAATCAGAAATATTTATGGCAACAAAAACTAATAGAATTAATCCTGCTAATTTTACTATGAATGTTTTCATTTTTTAGCTTTTGCTATTTAGTAGAAACAGAATCTAAGTGTAATACACATCTATTGATCTAAGCGTTGCTGCAATTATCCAAGCTGTTCTTTACTTTTATAGTTTATACGACTTACAAAATCATATGATAGTAACCTACTTGAATATATGTTCTAATATTTCTTTAAGCCCATAACCCTACAAAATCAATTACCATCTTTCCTTGAGGCACAACAACATTTTTAAACTCATTATGAGCTACTAAAAAAGCAATAATATCTGCCTTCTTAATAGCTTCCGGAATACTATGAAGAGCCATCGTATCTTCACTTTCAATATTAGGCTCTACACGTAATACGTTAAAATTCTCGTTTTCAAGCTTTTCAGTAAGATATAATGCTGGAGATTCCCGTAAGTCGTCAATGTCCGGCTTAAAAGCAAGCCCCATACAGGCAATTACAGCATCTCTGTTGTTTTCAACTTTAAATTGCAAAGCTGCATTTTTTACTTTTTCAATAGCCCACTCGGTTTTGTAATTATTTACTTCCCGTGCTTTGCGAATTACCTGGCTCTCTTCTGGAAATTCTGAAACGATAAACCACGGATCCACAGCAATACAGTGACCTCCAACTCCTGTTCCAGGACGAAGGATATTTACGCGCGGGTGCTTGTTTGCCAGTGCAATCATTTCCCAAACGTTAATGCCAGCTTTATCACAGATCATACTTAGCTCATTAGCAAAGGCAATTTGGTTGTCTCTGGATGCATTTTCAACCAGTTTTACCATTTCGGCAGTCTTGGCGTTGGTGGGGTGTAATTCACCCACTACAAAATGTTTATAAAACGAAATGGCTTTTTGAGTGGAAGCTTCGTCTATTCCCCCAATAGCACGATCGTTATGCTTCAGTTCGTGTAAAATATTGCCAGGTAAAACGCGCTCTGGACAATAGGCAATGTAAATTTTGTCTTTTAGTTCGGGTCTTTCCGTGAAAATTAATTTCTGAAGCTTTTCTGTGGTGCCTACAGGGCTAGTGGATTCTAAAATCACAAGAGCGCCTTCTTTTAATGTTGGAATAATATTTTTGGCAGCAGAGCTCACGTACGAAATATCCGGCACATGGTCGTCCTTAAAAGGAGTGGGGACTGCAATTAAATATACATCGGCCGTGCTAGGTTTTGTAGCGGCTCTTAATAGGCCTTTTTTAACCACATGGTGTACCAAACCATCCAGATCTGGCTCCACAATATGTATTTTACCCTGATTGATGGTTTCTACTACTTCTTTACGAATATCAACACCCGTAACCTGTAAACCTCTACTTGAAATTAATGCCGCAGTGGGTAGCCCTATATAGCCTAACCCCATCATCACCACACTTGGTTTATTCTCCATTTAGATATTTTTTATATATTCCACAATACGCGCAGCCGATTTCCCATCGCCGTACGGATTGTGCAATTCACTCATTGTTTCATAATAGGAACTGTCTTCCAGCAATTCTTTTGTTTTTGCTACAATCTTTTTAGTATCTGTTCCAACCAGCAAAACGGTACCTTCTTCCACAGCTTCAGGGCGTTCGGTTGTTGTTCTTGTTACTAAAACTGGTTTTCCTAAGCTGGGCGCTTCTTCTTGTATACCTCCACTATCGGTAATAATGAGGTAACTTTTTTCCATGAGCCAGATAAAAGCCGGATATGCTAAAGGGGGAACCAATACAATGTTTTGAATACCTGCCAATAATGTATGGACGGGACCTTTTACATTCGGGTTTAAATGAACAGGATAGATTATTTGTGTTTCGGGATGCTCCTGGGCAATAGTTTTTAAAGCTGAGCAAATATTAAACAAGCCTTCTCCATGATTTTCGCGTCTGTGACCTGTAACAAGTATAATTCTTTTTGAAATATCTATTTTAGCTGAAAGCATTTCAATTTCAGCATCCATATAGCCTTTGGACGTCACCTTCTGGATTCCGAAAAGCAAGGCATCTATCACTGTGTTTCCGGTTATTAAAATAGTGTCTTCCCTGGTGTTTTCTTTCAACAAATTTTCTTTTGAAAGTTTGGTAGGGGCAAAGTGAAAGTCTGCAATACGCCCGGTAAGTTGCCTGTTAAATTCTTCTGGAAACGGATATTGTCTGTTAAAGGTGCGTAAACCTGCTTCTACGTGGCAAACCTTGGCACCTGCATAAAAACCTGCAATTCCAACAGCCATAGAGGTAGTGGTATCGCCATGTACATACACATAATCGGGCTGTACTTCTTCCAGCACTTCCTTCATTCCCTCTATTATAGTGGCCGTAAGACTATAGAGGTTCTGGTTGGGTTTCATCACATCCAGATCGTAATCTGGGATAATTTCAAAAAAATCCAGTACCTGATCCAGCATTTCCCTATGTTGTGCTGTCACACATACTTTAGTCTCAAAATTTTCATCTTGAAGAAATGCTTTTACCAAGGGCGCCATTTTAATAGCCTCAGGTCTTGTGCCAAATACAATTAAATTTTTCTTCATACCTCCTGTTTCTTCTATCTTATTTTATTTCTTAGAAACTTCGTCCTCTTTTTTCAATTTTTTAAATAAGCTTATAAGAGAAACTGTGATTAAGAAAAATATAAAGAAAACAACAGGGTAAATTTTGCTTTTTGAATCGAAAAAGGATGCTGTCCTCTGAAACTGTGGTTTATTTATAACACTTACAATCCCTTCTTTTGCACGTAGAATATCTGTTTCCAGATATTGAATATCTTTTATTAATTTGGTTTTTTCTTGTACTAAAGAATGTAAATTAACAACCGAGGAGGTATTTACATATGTTTGACTTCCGTCCTGCCTTACCTTGCTTATTCCGTAGAGTATAGAATCTATAGCGGTGATGCTTTTTTTCATCCCATCCAGTTCTAAATTAAGGTTTTTTATACCATTCTCTTTTATAACATCGTAGTGTTTGTTACTGTTTAAATATGCTAAAACACCTGTAATAGCCCCTTTACCAGCCTCTCTAGTAGCTGTAATAGTAATTTTATGCAATTTATATTGAGACAAAAACATGTCTGAAAGCAAAAGGTCTTCCTCATATTTTGAAAGATCCAGAAAGACATCTACGTTTCTGTTATTAGACTCTACCCCTGTGGCAAGATCTCGAACATCCTGTAAGGGTTCTATAGCTATATTCCCTATTTTAAATAAGTCGCCGTGATATTCTTTTACTTCTCCTAACGCAGAAGCATCCCCTTCGTTTATTTTTCTTTTTAAACTTACAATGTCATTATATACGTAATCTACACTATCAAAACTAAGTTGCACGAGTACAGTAGTTTCTTTTAGTTTTACAGCATTTTTTTCTTGATAATAGCCAATGCCGTACCCTATCAAAATTACCAATAGGGCTACATACCAAAATTTGATTAAAAAAACCACCCAGCGATATAATCCTAGCAATATTGCTTTATACGCGTCTTTTACTTTTTGATACAGGAACATTAAATCCAGTTCATCGCTTTTATTAGTCGACATATTTATTAATTTAAATTATTTTTTAAACTTTCTTTCCAGTTCGTTAGCGGACTCTTAAAAGTGTTTTGTAATTTACTTGTACTCAAAATACTATACTTTGGCCGTTTTGCAAAAGTAGGATAATGCTCGGTTTTGGCAAGGTTTGAAGTATCAAAATGTGAATGTTGTATTAAAATCTCTTTTGCAAAATCATACCAGGTAGCTTTTCCTGCATTACTAAAGTGATACACCCCATATTTTTTAGGGTCATTTTTTATAATTTCAACTGTTAAAGCCGCCAGATCATTAGCATTGGTAGGTGTACCCGTCTGTTCCGTGGTAATGGTTAATGGGTTGCCCGCTTTGGCGTGTTTAAGGATGGTATTCAAAAAGTTGTGACCATACTGGCTGTATAACCAGGAAGTTCGTATAATATAATGCTGCATACACCCTGTTTGAACGTACATTTCTCCCTTTAATTTTGATGCTCCATATACATTTATTGGGTTGGTAGCATCTGTTTCGGTATAAGGACTTTCTTTTTCTCCGTCAAATACGTAATCTGTAGAAATGTGTATAAGGGTGGTGTTGTTTGCTGAACAAGCCTCAGCTATGTTTTTGGCGCCTTCAGCATTAATATTAAAAGCATTCTCAGCATCTTTTTCAGCTTGTTCTACATTGGTATAGGCAGCCGTGTTAATACAATAGTCAAAACTTTTGTTGCTGAAATAATCAAAAACCAACTGCTTATTGGAAATATCCAGGATTTGTTTGGTGGCAAAAATAAAATTAACCCCCTCGATGTTTGGGGCAAGGTCTTGTATACACCTAGCCAACTGTCCGTTTGCGCCTGTTACCAATACGTTTTTCATGTAATTACTTCCTTGAAAGTGGGAAGCTGAAGGTCTTTTTCTGAAATAATAAATTCTTCTTCGGGAAGATACCAATCCAGTTGTAAGGTTGCGTCATTATATATAATTCCTCCTTCGCTGGCAGCATTGTAATAGTTGTCGCACTTATATCCAAAAACCGAAGTTTCAGATAAGGTGATAAAACCATGAGCAAAACCGCGTGGCACAAAGAGTTGTTTCCTGTTTTCGGCCGTTAGCTCTACCGAAAAAGACTTTCCAAAAGTTTTGGAATCCTTCCTTAAATCTACTACTATGTCCAAGATACATCCTTGTATGGCCCGTACCAGCTTTGCCTGCGCCATCGCTCCTTTTTGGTAGTGCAAGCCACGTAGCACCCCTTTTTTGGAAAGACTTTGATTGTCCTGCACAAAATCTACGGTCAATCCTGTTGTTTTTTGAAAGGTTATTTGATTGTATGTTTCGCAAAAAACACCACGGGCATCCTCAAAAGCACGCGGAATAACTATAAAACAATCGGTAAGTGGGGTTTTTTGTAGTTCCAAAGTATTATAAATCTAAGAGTGGTTTTCCGTAGCCGCTTTTTAACAAAGGTTCGGCTAATGCTGATAATTGTTCTTTGGTAATATACCCCATATCATAGGCGGCTTCTTCAATAGCTCCTATTTTAAGACCCTGGCGCTCTTCAATCACCTCAACAAACTGTGCGGCTTGCATTAACGAAGCAAAAGTTCCCGTATCTAACCAGGCAGTACCTTTATCCAAAATACTCACATTCAATTTTCCTTGCTTTAAGTAGGCGTTGTTTACATCGGTTATTTCCAGTTCCCCCCGTGCGCTGGGTTGAATGTTGGCTGCTATTTCCACCACACTATTGTCATAAAAATAGATTCCGGGAACCGCGTAATTCGATTTTGGTTGTTGGGGCTTTTCTTCAATAGAAAGAGCTTTTCCTTCATTATCGAAAGCTACAACACCATACCGTTCGGGGTCGTGTACGTGATAGGCGTAAATAATTCCCCCCTCTGGATTATTGTTTTGTTGCAACAATTCTTTTAATCCAGAACCATAAAAAATGTTGTCTCCAAGAATAAGTGCCACCTTATCCTTCCCAATAAAGTCTTTTCCAATAATAAATGCTTCTGCCAATCCGTTAGGTTCCGCTTGCTCTGCATATTGAAAGGTGCAACCTAAGCTTTTACCATCACCTAATAACTTTTTAAAGAGCGGAAGATCCTGCGGTGTAGAAATAATTAAAATCTCCTTGATTCCAGCGTACATGAGCGTTGACAACGGATAATAGATCATGGGCTTGTCGTACACTGGCATCAACTGTTTGCTCACTGCCAGGGTAATTGGGTGCAAACGCGTACCAGAGCCTCCTGCTAAAATGATTCCTTTCATATTTTTGAGTGCCTAGAGTTAATCGTGCGCTAAAGGTAACAAGTTCATGTAAATTGGGTTGTCTTCGTTTTACAAAATTAAAGTAACCGCTCTTTATGTTGTAAATACCATTCTATAGTTTTCCTGATTCCACTTTCAAAATTTTCCTCGGCACTCCAACCCAGCTCATCTTCTATTTTTGAAGCGTCTATGGCGTATCTAAAATCATGCCCCGGCCTGTCGGTTACAAACCGAATCTGATCCCGATAGGAAGCTGTTTCATCTTTGGGTTGAAGCGCATCCAACAAATCGCATATGGTATGTGCAATGTACAAGTTTTGACGCTCGTTACGGCCTCCAATGTTGTAGGTTTCCCCTAATTTTCCATTCTCCAAAGCCAACTGAATTCCTTTACAATGATCCCACACATACAACCAGTCCCTAACATTCTTTCCATCACCGTAAATCGGGATGTCCTGTCCAGAAATCGCCTTTCTGATAATAGTTGGTATTAATTTTTCTTTATGCTGATTAGGTCCGTAATTATTAGAACAATTGGTGGTTACTACTGGCAATCCGTAGGTGTGAAAATAACTTCGCACAATAAAATCGGAAGAAGCTTTCGAAGCACTGTAAGGACTATTTGGCGCATATGGAGTTTCTTCAGTAAAAAGTCCTGTTTCTCCTAAAGTTCCATAGACCTCATCGGTAGATACATGTAAAAATCTGGCGTCTTTAAAGTCGTCTTTTAATTTATGTGGCCCCTCCATCCATAATTTGTAAGCATTTTGAAGTAAATGAAAGGTTCCTACAATATTTGTTTCAATAAAAGCAGCAGGGCCTGTAATAGAATTATCTACATGACTTTCGGCTGCAAAATGGATGACCTGGTTAAATTTATGAGTTTCAAAAAGAGACTTTATGAACTTCTCATTACATATATCTCCTTCAATAAATGTAGCTCCTTTTTCACCCAAACAGCCTTCCAAATTTTTTAAATTTCCAGCATAGGTAAGTTTATCCAAGACATAAATTTTATCCTGTGTGTTTGCCAATGCAAGCTGTACGTAATTGGAGCCAATAAACCCTGCGCCCCCTGTGAGTAATACCTTATTGCTTCTCAAAATATTTTTTTAGGTTATTCTAAAATTTGATTTAACATCTTTTCGGTGATTTTATAGGTGGGTTTTACCCCGCTTGTGCCCAAACCACCACTGGCTAAAGTGCTGCCCGTTTCCAACGGATTATCACTTGCATAATACGCATAGCGTACCTTTACTTTGGAGCTTATACTACCCCTTATTTTTGCAGCAGCTTGTATAGCTTTTTGGTAATGCGCTCCTTCCATTTCTAACCCAATTACATTCCAGGTGCTTTCATTAAAAAATTTCAATAAATCGCGGTTTTGTAAAGAAGTTCCCAAAACGGTAATCATAGTTCCTGTACAAACATTTATTGCGTCATTGGCAAAATGAGACTTTTTAAGCTTGTTTTTAAAGGGGTAATTATCTGCTGTGCCTTCAAATACATGTGCCGAAGGAATCATAACATCGCCTTTCCCTCCTTCCAGAATTCCTGCTTTCCCCATAATACTTACAGAAGCCACATTCATAAAATGCCTGTTTTTATTTTTATCCATATAGGGTTTTAACAGCTCGTCCATAGTTTCATATGCTTGCTCGCCAAAAGCATAATCCATCACAATAATAACGGGTTTTTCGCTCGTTTCTTTTTCTATCGGATTATAAATGTCCTTCGGAAACGCAGCGGCATCAAATATTTGTACGTTAATATTGGTTCCGCTCGCATCTTTTAGATAGGCCATTCCGTTTTCTGATGCCTTTTTATATACTTTATCCCGTAATTTAGTGTTTTTTTTGTCACTTAGTGCTTCATATAATTGCAGCCCCTTCATTTTCTTAGCTTCGGCAGGCAGCGCAGTTTCCGCAAAAAGTGTATTTAAAACACTGTGCATATTAGCACTTATAATATGAACAGGACGTTTCAGCAACCCATTTTCAGCTAACGTCTGCTTAATGTTTTTTGCCCATCTTTCGCCATGAATGTGATGTCCCAGACGCTCGCGAAGTACAGGACTAAAGGTAATGGTACGCTTTTGCTCGCCCAGGGCTTCCGTTATGGCCAGTTTTCCCAAGTAATAAACGATATTAAAAAAACGGTTGGGATTATCTTCGCAGGCAAATAGCGGAAAAACACGGTGAACTTCTTCAAAAGTGCGTCCTAAAAAATTGGCGGTATGTGTTAGTGCTACCTCTTTTTCTTGCTGGGTAAGTTTGTCTTTTTTAGCAACCGTTGCCTCCAGTTTTTTCCAATCCCGAATTACGTGCCCCTCCTCATTTATCACCACTTGTTTCATGATTTTATGAGATTCTATATATAAAAAAGTGAGGTGGGTTAAAATATCATAAATCTCTGAGCGGCCTCTTGTCACCTCAATATTCATCTGCTCCTCGTCAATGCGATAGCAGTTACGGCGTCGTTTGGCAGGAATAATGGGTTTAAAATGCGAGTTGGCATACCCCTCATCGCTTGTTAAATTTATAAAGGTGCATTCTTCAATACCGTAGGGAAGCCGGTCTATGACGTACAAAAGACCGTGCAATTCTATTTTTTCATCAGCTATACTCCCGTAAATCTCGGGACGGAGTGTGAGTAACGACTCCCGCAACGTCTCGCCGGACACCCCCATAGGCTTATAAAACCCACGGTTAAATAAATGTCGCATCGTGATGTACAAGCGCTCAATAGCACCAGTACTTTCCTGTGCCCGAGTTCTTTTATGTGTGTTGATTAGGCTCATTTTGGTTGCAAAGATAGGGGTTCGATACAATTTTGTGGTTTCCTAAATGTAAAATTGACTACCCATTGTTCGTATAATCACTCCTCCAACATTGCGCGTGACGTTGGTACTTCATAGGATGTACTGCTGCATAGATGTTTCTTTGCTATTAGCTAAAAAAATCTGCAATCTTCCTGTCGTTTGCCAGTCTTGGCACCTTATTTTGCCCCCCTAATTTACCCTGCGATTTCATATACTTCTGAAAGCTATCCTTTGGCAACACTTTTATTTTAAGGGGTTGCAAGACTTTTCCTTCAATTAGATCGAAATAATAGCTGTTTTGTTGTTGCATCGACGCATCCAGCTGTTGCGCTATTTGTTGCAGGTTTTCGGGCTCACTTTCAAATTCAATAAACCATTCGTGATAGGGCAGTTCTCCTGCCGAAGTTTCCGTTTGTGGAGCTACGGTAAATTCTGAAATACTAAAATTAAAAGTATCTATGGCTTCTTTCATGGCTTGTTCCACTTCTTTCCCTATTACATGTTCCCCAAATGCAGAAATAAAATGTTTAATTCTTCCTGAAACCATGACTCTGTATGGCTTTAACGATGTAAATTGAATGGTATCGCCCACATTATAGGCCCACAACCCTGCGTTAGAAGAAATTAACAACACGTAGTTTACACCCACAGCCACCTCACCAATGGTTAATCGTGGGGGATTTTCTTCAAAAAACAGATTGGCTTCAACAAACTCGTAAAACATTCCGCTATTTAACTGAAGTAACATTCCTTTTTCTTGCTGAGTATCCTGAAAGGCAAAAAAACCTTCAGAAGCAGGAAAAAGCTCAATACTGGGCACTTTTCTGCCTATTAAAGCTTCAAATTTGGCTCTGTATGGTTCGTAATTAACACCCCCGTAAATAAATAAATTAAAATTCGGGAACAGCTCCCCCACAGGCTTGCCAGTTTTTGCAATAAGGCGTTCAAAATACATTTGTACCCACGAGGGGATTCCGCTTATTACGGTCATGTCCTGGTCTTTGGTTTCTTCTACTATGGCGTCTACCTTAGTTTCCCAGTCCTCAATGCAATTGGTTTCCCAGCTTGGCAAACGGTTTTTCTGTAAGTAATTAGGCACATAATGCGCTACTATGCCCGACAATCTACCCAATTGGATGCCATTTTTTTCGTCCATTTCCGGGCTTCCTTGTAAAAATATCATTTTACCATCCACAAAATCGGCATTTCCGGTTTCATGAATGTAACAAAGAATTGCGTTACGGGCCGCCTGAATATGTGACGGCATAGATTCCTTAGTTAGCGGTATATACTTTGCGCCAGAGGTAGTGCCCGATGTTTTTGCAAAGTACAAGGGCTTTCCGGGCCAAAGGATATCACTTTCTCCGGCTACAACTTTTTCAACATAAGGCTTTAAATCTTCGTAATCTCTTATGGGCACGTGTCTCGCAAAGTCTTGGTAGGAAGAAATTTCAGCAAAACTATGTGCTTTTCCAAAAGAAGTTTCAGCAGCGGTTTTTATTAAGTTGTCAAAAACTCTCTTTTGTGTTTGCACGGGCTTGTTTGCCCAGCGATGCATCCTGGCAACAACAATTCTGGCAAAAATTTTGGCGGCAAATGATTTTAAGGACATAGGCTATTCAAAATCTATAAAATTGGTTGGGTCTATAGGGTAGCCATCGCTCCATAGTTCAAAATGCAGGTGTGGTCCGGTGGTGAGCTCTCCCGTATTCCCCACCGTGGCAATTACTTCGCCGGCTTTCACCAATTCGCCCTGTTCTTTGTTAAGTGAGGCATTGTGTTTGTAAACCGAAATAATATCGTTTCTATGCTCAACAATCATTACATAGCCTGTTTCTGCGGTCCATTCGGCAAAAATTACGGTTCCATCTGCCACTGCCTTTACAGGGGCATCTTTTACAGTAACCACATCTACAGCAAAGTGCTTATCTTCCGGGTTATAGGGTTCAGAAATTGTTCCTTTAACAGGTGCAAAAAGCACCACATTTAAATCTCCGGTATTGGCAAGCGGATTGTATTTGTCTTCTCTGGCCACTTTTTCCCGTAGCAGCGAATCTTCTGCCGATGCACTTAAATTAACACTAGCAGCATCTACCTGAGCTGCTTTAATAATAGAATCTTTATCAAAATCTACCGTTTTTACATCGCCAGTAAGTACTTTACGTATGGAAGCAAGGTATTGCTGGTTTACGTTTAATTCTTGTTGCAGGGAGTCTGCTTTATACGCAAGATTGGTGGCTTTC
>PANU01000067.1 GCA_002707745.1 Flavobacteriaceae bacterium | reverse complement strand
ATTTAGAATTAATTTAAATAAGCCTTCACTTCTCCTACTACAAAGATACGTTATTATTGACATAAGCCGAAATTTCATACATTTGAAGTAATTTTCTACTGCTACCGACATAAATGATACGGATAGCGTTGTTTTTTAATATATGGAGTAGTTATTTTTGTCTCCAACAACGCTCAGGGCACGCCCTTTAATATTTAGATGTTGAACAATACAAACGGCAAACGACATTTTTCTTCCCAAGAAGGTAATTTCTACGCCATTGGTCTTAACTATAAAAAGGCCGATGCCGAGATTCGCGGGCATTTCAGTGTTTCTGATGCTGCTCAAAAAGCTATTTTAACTTCCGCAAAAGAAGAAAATATAGCATCACTTAGTGTGCTTTCTACCTGCAACCGTACCGAACTATATGGTTTTGCACAACATCCCTTTCAGCTTATAAAGTTATTATGCGAGCATACCCACGGTACTGTAGAAGAATTTGAAAAAGTAGCGTATATCCATAAAAATGAAAAAGCTGTTTCGCACCTTTTTAAAGTAGGAACAGGGCTGGACAGCCAGATTTTAGGAGATTTCGAAATTATAAGTCAGTTACGCATTGGGTTTAAGCGTTCCAAAAAAATGGGTGTACTTAATGCGTATATGGAGCGGCTTGCAAATGCGGTAATACAGGCCAGCAAACGTATTAAAAATGAAACTGAGATTTCAACCGGAGCCACTTCTGTGAGTTTTGCCGCGGTACAATACATTATGGCACGCGTTCCGTATGTTTCTGAAAAGAACATTTTATTATTCGGAATTGGCAAAATTGGCCGAAATACGTGTGAAAACCTGATAAAACATACCAAAAACGAACATATTACCCTTATAAACCGTACAAAAGTAAAAGCCGAAGAAATTGCCGGAAAGTTTAATCTGGTAGTAAAAGACTATGCCAATATAGAAAGTGAAATTGCACAAACGGACATTTTAATTGTTGCTACAGGGGCACAACAACCTACAATTTCAAAAGAATTATTACATCTAAAAAAACCGCTTTTAATTCTGGATCTTTCCATTCCCAAAAATGTTTCTTCATCTGTAAAGGAAAATGAAAATGTTACCTTAATTCACTTAGACGAACTTTCAAAAGTGACCGATGCTACTTTGGCGCACAGGCAATCTCAAATTCCGAGAGCAGAAAAAATTATTGCTGAAATTTCAACCGATTTTAACACCTGGTCTAAAAACCGAAGTTTTGCACCTACTCTAAAAGCTTTAAAAAGTAAACTTTCAGAAATTAAGGCTGGAGAAATTGACAATCAGCGACGTAAACGCTCCGATTTTAACGAAGAGCAAGCTGAAATTTTAACCAACAGAATTATTCAAAAAATAACAACCCAATTTGCAAACCATCTAAAAGATGCAAATGGTAGTGCTCAGGAAAGTGCCGATTTAATTCGTCAGGTTTTTCAATTAAACGAAGAAGATAATGGATAAGGTAATTCGCATTGGCACACGCGATAGTCAATTAGCCCTTTGGCAGGCAAACACCGTTAAAGACAGGCTTGAAGATTTAGGATACCAAACACAATTAATACCTGTTAAATCTACTGGAGATTTAATCTTAGACAAACCATTATACGAAATGGGGATTACAGGGATTTTCACCAAAACCCTGGATGTTGCAATGCTTAATGGCACAGTAGATATTGCTGTACACAGTATGAAAGACGTCCCTACCGCACTCCCTAAAGGCATTGTACAAGCTGCAGTTTTAAAACGTGCCGCAACCGAAGATATTTTAGTTACAGAAGGTAGGATAGCGTATGAAAAACCCTGTACCATTGCCACAGGAAGTTTGCGCAGAAAAGCGCAATGGCTATCCAGATATCCACATCACACGGTAGTAGATTTGCGGGGCAATGTAAATACGAGATTACAAAAACTACAGGATAACAACTGGCAAGGAGCCATTTTTGCCAAAGCCGGTTTAAAGAGAATTGATGTACTACCAGAACATTTTGAAACACTGGACTGGATGCTTCCTGCTCCCGCACAAGGAGCTATGATGGTGGTTGCTTTAGAAAAAGATACATTTTGCAAGGAAGCACTTTTAAAACTGAATGATAAAACAACCGAAATTTGCACAAAAATGGAACGTGATTTTTTACGCACGCTGGAAGGAGGTTGCACAGCTCCCATTGGTGCCCTTGCTGAAGTTATAGGAGAAAACATTCAATTTAAAGGCTGTTTATTTTCGTTGGACGGCAAGGAAAAACTGGAAATTGCAGCTTCCACTCCACTCAACTTGCTAACGGAAGAGGATTATACGCTTGGTAAAGAGAAGGCTAATGAATTGTTGAATACTGGCGGAAGGGAATTAATGACGCAGATTAAAAAGGAGATGGATTAGGATGCAAATACTATCCACAAAAAAACTAAAATCCAACCAACGGGATTTGCTTCTCGGGGCAGGATTTAGATTGGTAGATTATAATGCCATAGCAATTGAACAGCTGGATTTTAAAATTCCTTCTAAAATTGAAAATGCTATTTTCAGTAGCCAGAATGGAGTAAAAGCCTTTATAAGCCAAGCAAAAGCACTTTTAGCATCTCAGAAAGGAGAAGAACCGGGGGTAAGGATTGCGAAGATTTTTTGTGTAGGTCAAAAAACTAAAGAGCTTTTAAAAGAAAATGGATTAAAAGTGGTGAAAATGGCTCAAAATTCGGCAGAATTGGGTCATTTTATAGCAAAAGATTATAAAAATGAATCTTTTCACTATTTCTGCGGAAGTAAACGTAGAGATGAACTACCCAAAATTTTAAAAACATCGAAAATTCAATTTTTTGAAGTAAAAACGTACAAAACAATACTAAAACCACACAAATTTAGTCAAAAATGGGATGGAATCCTGTTTTTTAGTCCAAGTGGAATAAAAAGTTTTGTTTCTCAAAATGAATTAAAAAACACAACCGCTTTTTGTATTGGTGAAACCACCAGGGCAGAAGCTCAAAAACACACCTCTAATGTCGTGATCTCTAATACGACTTCTGTAGAAAGTGTGATCGCAAAAGCAGTAAAGACATTAAAAAAATTATGATTAAAAACGACTTATTTCTAAGAGCTCTTAAAGGTGAAACCGTAAACCGTCCACCGGTATGGATGATGCGTCAAGCGGGACGCTATCTTCCGGAATTTATGGAGATTAAGGCAAAATACGATTTTTTTACCCGTTGCCAGACCCCAGAACTGGCCAGTGAAATAACAGTACAACCTATACGAAGATACGGCATGGATGCCGCAATATTATTCTGCGATATCCTGGTGATTCCACAGGCAATGAATATTGAAGTTGAAATGAAACCCGGTGTTGGACCCTGGTTGCCAAACCCCATTCGTTCGCATAAAGATCTGGACTCTGTTATTGTCCCAGACATTCATGACACACTTGGTTACGTGATGGATGCCATTAAAATGACAAAAGAAAAGCTGAATGACGAAATTCCACTCATAGGCTTTGCAGGTTCTCCGTGGACCATTTTGTGTTATTGCGTGCAGGGCCAGGGAAGCAAAAATTTTGATAAAGCTAAAGAGTTTTGTTTTACACAACCCGTTGCAGCGCATGAATTATTACAAAAAATTACAGATACCACCATTGCCTATCTTAAAGAAAAGGTAAAAGCCGGCGTTAATGCCTTGCAGGTTTTTGATAGCTGGGGAGGAATGTTATCGCCAGAAGACTATCAAACGTTTTCGTGGCAATACATTCAGCAAATTATTGATGCATTAAAAGAGGAAGCTCCCGTTATTGCTTTTGGGAAAGGATGCTGGTTTGCTTTGGATACTATGGCAAAAAGTGGCGCAAGTGCTTTGGGAGTAGACTGGACGTGTTCGCCAAAAAACGCACGGTATCTTACTGGTGGAAATATAACGCTCCAGGGAAATTTTGATCCTACACGTTTATTTAGTCCGCCGGCTGAAATCAAAAAAATGGTAAAACAAATGATTGATGCCTTCGGAAAGGATAAGTACATTGTAAATCTGGGCCACGGAATTTTACCCAACATTCCATTAGAAAATGCAGGAGCTTTTATTGAAGCTGTAAAAGAATACAAAACAGAATCTTGAAAGTCTGGGCGCGTATCAGGAAGTTAAGCATACCACAATTGTGGCATCTTTCAGTTGTATTTCTGAAACACCCCTTGTTGATACTACCTACTATAAATGCAACAAAGCAAACCTTTATTATTTGTAATGAGCTTTATGGAATCGAGCATCAAAAGAGCAATAAAGCCAATGCATTTAGACACGCGCTTTGGAATGTGCTTATTTGTCAGAATTCGATGAAATGGCTCAAAAACAAACAAAAAAGTGTGTTTTGGGCTCAAAAAATTACCGATTTGTATGAAAAAGTAACACAAAACGAATTGCTTGATGAGGCCATGGACTTGCATAACAATAGCATTGGAAGAATCTGTTTTTTGAACTTTTTGAGTCAAAATGAAGAAGAAACAATCAATTATTTGCAAGAAAAAGCGAAAAACGCTCAAAAAGTTAACAATTTAGAGGATTTCATAAAATTCCGAACCCAATTAACGTATTTATCAGAATAAATGTTTAAAAACATACTAAGAGGGATTAAAGCCTATACAGGTACTTTCAAACTCATTAACACATTGGGATTGTGGAAGTATTTTGGAGTACCTATTGTTATTAGCATAGTTTCGGCATTGTTAATCGGGCTTTTAGCCTGGGCGTTAAGCGATACTATTGGAGGGCTTATTTCCAGCATTTGGTTTTGGGAATGGGGTGCAGAAACCTTCAGAAAAATTAGTGATTTTCTTGGAGCACTTACCGTTATAGCGCTTGGATTGATTGCTTACAAACATATGATCCTTGCCTTAAGCGCACCTTTTATGAGTCCCGTTTCAGAAAAAATTGAAGCACATCTTTTAGGAAAAACCCCCCAGCATCGAGACACCACAAATGCAGCCCAGCTGTGGCGTGGGATTCGTATAAACGTCCGTAACCTATTGTTAGAACTTATGTTTACAATTCCGTTGCTTATCCTGAGTTTTATCCCCGGGGTGAATATTGTTACGGGTATTTTAATCTTTTTAATTCAGGCATATTATGCAGGTTTCGGAAACATGGATTACACATTAGAGCGTCATTTTAAATATGACGAGAGCACCAAATTTGTTAGAAATAACAGCGGGATTGCCATTGGAAATGGCATAGTATTTATGGCAATGCTCTTTATTCCGGTGCTAGGGATTATTTTGGTACTGCCGCTTTCGGTTACAGCTTCAACTACAGAAACACTAAGACTACTGAAAGAAAGTGGAACATTGAAAATTTCAGAATAATGAAAGAAAAATTTGTAACCTACATACGTCAACTTCAAAATACCATAACTTCAAAACTTGAAGAGATTGACGGTACAGCAACATTTAAAGAAGATCTTTGGAAACGTAAAGAAGGCGGCGGTGGTCGCACCCGAGTAATTGAAAATGGAGCTGTTTTTGAAAAAGGAGGGGTTAATATTTCTGAAGTACACGGAAAACTGCCCGAAACAATGCAACAATATTTTGGAGTAAAAGATGCCGATTTCTTTGCGTGTGGCTTAAGTTTAGTCTTACACCCCATTAATCCTATGGTTCCTACTGTTCATGCTAACTGGAGATATTTTGAAATGTACAATGCCGAAGGGGATATCGTGGATCAATGGTTTGGGGGAGGACAAGATTTAACACCCTATTACTTATTTGAAGAAGACGCCCGGCACTTTCATACTATATGTAAAACAGCCTGTGATAAACACAACACTTCCTTTTATCCAACCTACAAGGCACGTTGCGACGAATACTTTTACAATGCGCATCGTGGAGAAGGACGTGGTATTGGCGGACTGTTTTTTGATTACTGCAAAGTTTCAGATGAAATGAAAATGCAGGACTGGTATAATTTTGTGACTGAAATTGGGGATAGTTTTCTGGAGGCTTACGTCCCTATTGTTGAAAACAGAAAAAACCTTTCGTATACCGAAACACAAAAACACTGGCAGGAAATCCGTCGTGGACGGTATGTGGAATTCAATTTGGTCCACGATAAAGGCACGCTTTTCGGGTTAAAAACCAATGGCCGCATTGAAAGTATTTTAATGAGTCTGCCTCCAAAAGTACAATGGGTATACGACCACCAGCCAGATGCGGGTAGTGAAGAAGAAAAATTAGTGAAAGTTTTAAAAAATCCTAAAGATTGGATAAAATAAAATTAAAAACCTTACCCCTTAGTATCCGCAAACAGTATAAGTATTACACACCCGTTTCTTAAAATCCTCATAAAAAAAATTCCTTTCATATCTTGGTAAATTCCTAAACCTAAACGTATCAATACTTTACAAAACTAAATAGGTTTGCAGTAACTCCTGGCATTACTTTTTCTATATCCCTTTCAGAAATAAAACATTAAAAATTTAAACTGAAAACTATGAAAAAATTATTGTTAACCGCAGTTGTTGCTTTAGGAACCTTAACAGCAATACAGGCACAGGACACCGAAGTACAGAATCCAACCACTGTACAAGAGGAAACTGTAAAAGAAGAACCTGTACAAGAAGATTCTAAAATGCTAGCAAAAGCAGATGTCGAGCCAGTAACTTTTAAAGAAATTAATGTTACAGAGCTCCCTGCCGCAGTATCTAAAGCTCTTGCAAAAGATTTTAAAGATGCAACTGTAGAAAAAGCATTTGTAAACGATAAAGCCGAATACAAATTGGTGCTACAAACAGCTGCGACAGACAAAAAAATTTCTACGAAAACCGTATTTGCTACAAAAGACGGTACGTGGATAAAGAAACCAAAAGCGATGTTGAAACAATAGGTTAAATTCGCAATTGATGAAGAGGTGTTCCATAATATAGCTTGGAGCACCTTTTTTTATGTTTATAGGTATTAGCCAAGGTACAACTGGATTAGTTTGTATTTTTGTTTTTTTAATATAAAAAATTAAAAGCATGTACCCACTTCGAAGAAACAGAAGACTCCGCCAGAATCAAGCTATACGAAGCTTAGTACGAGAAACCATTATTTCTCCAAACGATTTTTTAGTACCGCTTTTTATTGTAGAAGGCACAGGCATAAAAGAAGAAATTGCTTCTATGCCCAATTACTATCGCTACAGCCTGGATTTGCTGAAAGCTGAAGTAAAAGAGTTGTGGTCCCTTGGTTTGAAAAGTGTATTGCTTTTTGTAAAAGTTCCAGATAATCTTAAAGACAACAACGGCACCGAAGCCTTAAATAAGGATGGCCTAATGCAACGCGCTATTAAAACCGTAAAAGATACATGCCCGGAAATGCTGGTCATGACCGATGTAGCAATGGATCCCTATTCCAACTATGGTCACGACGGTATTGTAAGCAACGGCAGTATTGTAAACGACGACACCAACGCAATTTTAGCCGAAATGTCCCTAAGCCACGCCAATGCAGGAGCCGATTTTGTAGCACCCAGTGATATGATGGACGGTCGCATTTTTGAAATCCGTAGCTTATTGGAAGACGAAGGATTTCACGACACAGGAATTATGAGTTACAGTGCTAAATATGCCAGTGCCTTTTACGGTCCGTTTCGTGACGCACTGGACAGTGCACCTGTAGCTAAGCAAAACGTTCCAAAAGATAAACAAACTTACCAAATGGATCCTGCCAACCGTGAAGAAGCCATTAAAGAAACTCTGATGGATGTAGAAGAAGGTGCCGATATTGTTATGGTAAAACCAGGATTGTGTTATCTGGATATTGTTCGCGACATTAGGGAAGCGGTACATGTTCCTGTTGCCGTGTATCAGGTAAGTGGCGAATATGCTATGCTTAAAGCAGCCGCTGAAAAAGGCTGGTTAGATCACGATGCTGTTATGATGGAGCAGATTACTGCTATAAAAAGAGCCGGAGCAACTATCATTGCCAGTTACTTTGCGAAAGATGTGGTTAAATTAATTTCTTAAATTATGAAAATTTTACTTGTATTACTTTCCGTCATAACCATACATACCACCCTTGCACAACAAACCACCACCAAAGATGCCTGGCTGGAAAAGTGGGAAAACAGTAAAAATTACCTTGTCGGAATTGCGGAGGCAATGCCAGAAGAGCACTACAATTTTAAACCTACCGAACGTCAAATGACATTTAAAGAACAACTCGTTCATATAAAAGAAAATATGGACTGGTTGAGCAATACCTATTTCACCAAAGTTGAATTTAAAAAAACAAAAGCCGAACTTCCCCTAACAAAAGCTGAAACTATCACCCTTATAACTGAAGCTTTTGATAAGGCGTATAAAATAATTTCAATCACTACAGAAGAAAGTCTTTTAGAAACCGTAGATTTTTTTGCTGGTCCTAAAAGCAGATTGCAGATTTTAAACCTACTACACGACCACGTCACGCACCACCGTGGGCAATTGATCGTGTATTTAAATTTAAATAATGTAGAACCTCCGGCATATTCGGGATGGTAGAATCACTGCGGGATAAATTCCAGGTTTTTAAGCTTCAAATTTCAGAATAGGATTTTTTAAGACAGTTGGAACTACAGCTTGTCCCTTTTTATTTTGGAAGTGCTGCTTCGCAGCTTCACAAAACACAATATATTTAGTTTCATTGTATGTAGTGGGACGTGCAATGAGCCTAGCGAATGATCGTGGAGCTAATCGCCCAAGCAGTTTCCAAAAATTTAAAATATCTTTAATACTTAAAACGCAGGCAATAAACTACCTTGCATTAAAATTACCTTTTATGGGCTTATTGATACTTTACGCAGTACTTTCAATTTTCTTTTCCTTTATGTGTTCTATATTAGAGGCGGCGCTACTTAGCTTTACACCTTCTTTTATAAAAATGAAAACTGCCGAAGGGAAAAGTTATGCCCAAACATTAGCCTCCATAAAAAAAGACATAGACAAACCCCTAATTGCTATCCTTACAGTAAATACCATTGCCCATACAGTTGGAGCAATTTTAGTAGGAAACGAAGCGGGTAAACTGGCCTTAGAAGGTGGTATTGACATCACATTTCTAGGCTTTAATTTTGTTGCGATTGTATCGGCAATAATGACCTTGCTTATTTTAATAATTTCTGAAATTATTCCGAAAACCATTGGCGCCACCTACTGGAAAAAGCTAGGTCCTTTTACAGCAATAAGTTTAAAAGCAATGATGTTTCCGCTTAAATACACCGGTATCCTGTGGATATTAACGCTAACCACCAAACTTATTGGTAAATCTGCCCATGTAAGCACCATGAGTCGTGAAGAATTTATAGCCCTGACCGATGCTGCCGAACAGGAAGGTGTTTTTGAAGAAAATGAAGGTGCCGTCATTAAAAATCTGTTGGTTTTTAAATCTATTCTAGCCAAAGACGTGATGACCCCTTTCCCCGTAGTGGAAGCCGAAAATGAAGAAACCACCCTTTCTGCATTTCATAATGGACATAAAAATTTGAAATTTTCTAGAATTCCAGTGTATAAAGACAAGTCGCATAATATCACTGGTTTTGTGTTAAAAGATGATATTTTAGAAGAAATAGTAGAAGAACACGGCAGCAAAATGTTAAGTGATTTAAAACGGGAAATAGCCGTAGTAGATGCTGAAAAACCAATACCTGAACTTTTTGATACGTTTGTAAAACAACGCACTCATATTTCTTTAGTAGTAGACGAGTTTGGGAATACCATTGGAGTAGTAACTATGGAAGATATTATTGAAACACTTTTAGGACTGGAAATTATGGACGAGAGTGATGCCATTGAAGATATGCAAGTAGCAGCCAGAAAAAACTGGGAGCGACGTGCCAAACGTATGGGGATAGAGCTGCAACAACGGGAAGAGGAAGAAGGAGCAGAATAAACCAAACAGCTATGGAAATTGCCTACCTAAACACCCCCATTGGTACTCTTAAAATTGAAGGTTCCAAAGAAGGAGTTGCCGCAATTATGTTTACTGAAGAAACAATTCCTACTACAACGGTTATCCCTGAAACTTTAAAAATACCCATACAGCAATTAACAGAATATTTCAACAAAACCCGAACTGAATTCAACCTGCTTTTAGCTCCGGAAGGAACCGAATTTCAGCAAAAAGTGTGGACAGCACTCCAAACAATTCCTTTTGGTAAAACAGCTTCATACCAGCAAATGGCGAATATGTTAGGCAACCCAAAAGTAATTAGAGCAGCAGCAAGTGCCAATGGCAAAAATCCTATTTCTATTGTAATTCCATGTCACCGTGTTATTGGCAGCGATGGTTCGTTAACGGGATATGCTGGTGGTTTACATCGTAAAAAATGGCTGTTGGCGCACGAGAGCCCGGTAAAGCAAGGAGAATTGTTTTAACTTTATACAATGAAAAGGCTGAAAAACTTTCTAAAATGGTTTGTCGGGATTTTAATTCTTTTAATTGCCCTTGCCTACATTACAGATTACAACTACATTCTTAAAGGCATCCGAGTAGTCTATCTTACAGGACATACCACCGCGTTCATAGATGACCACGTTTATTTTGAAAACGAAACCATTCCAGCCAGCAGCCAGCCCCAACCGTGGCCTAATCATTCAGAATTTAATACCATACAACCTACTGAAAGATTAGTTGAAACTCACAACTACTTCGGAACCGTTGCATTTCTTATTATTAAAAATGACAGCATCTGGCACGAACACTATGCTGAAGATTATGGTCCACAATCGCAAACTAATTCCTTTTCAATGGCAAAGAGTATCACTTCAGCCCTGCTGGGAAAAGCAATAAACGATGGCTATATTGAAAGTTTAGATCAAAACGTAGGAGATTTTATCACAAAATTTGAAGGAACTGCCATGACAGTAGGAGATTTATCTTCCATGTCCAGCGGTCTTAATTGGAATGAGAACTATACCAGCCCTTTTAGCGTAACGGCACGTTCCTATTATGATAACGATTTAAGCGAAACCATTTTAAACCTTGAGGTCACTGAAACGCCCGGCCAATCCTATACCTACCTCAGCGGCAATACACAACTTCTAGCCATGGTATTAGAAAAAGCAACTGACAAACAGCTGGAAACCTATTTGCAAGAAAGTTTTTGGAACCCGTTAGGAATGGAGCAACCCGCTCTTTGGCAAGTAGATGATAAAGAGAACCGTTTGGTAAAAGCCTATTGCTGTATTGCTAGTAATGCCCGTGATTTTGCCCGTTTTGGAAAGCTGTATAAAGACTTTGGAGACTGGAACGGCAAACAGCTTCTGGATTCTACTTTTGTGGCAAAAAGTATTCGGCCCCGCTTTAAAGACAGCCCAGAATACGGTTATGGATTCTGGTTAAGCGACCACCTCAATAAAGATATTTTTGTGATGCGTGGTATTTTGGGGCAGTACGTAATTACTATTCCTGAAGATGACCTCATTATAGTAAGGTTAGGACACCAGCGCGGCTCCAGGAGCGACCGTCCTTTTTCTTCAGATTTTTATACATATGTGGAAGAGGTGTATACAATGCTGGATTCAAAATAAATTTCGTAATTTTAAATCAGCTTCCCTCCTTATTATTCTAATATTATGTTGAAACGCCTTAATCTGGAACATATCCTGTTTTTGGATATTGAAACCGTTCCGCAGTCCTCAACTTTTAAAGAGCTGGACAAAACTACACAGCTACTTTACGAGCAAAAAACCAAGTACCAACGTAAAGACGAACATACCGCAGAAGAATTTTACGATCGTGCGGGAATCTGGGCAGAATTTGGAAAGATAATTTGCATTTCTGTTGGGTATTTTAAAATGCAGGGAGACATCCGGAACTTTAGGGTGACGAGTTTTCACGGGAATGAAATTTCAATCTTAAAAGAATTTAAGGTGTTGATAGAATCACACTTTAATAAACCCCAACATGTTTTATGTGCCCATAACGGCAAGGAATTCGATTTTCCCTACATTGCTCGTAGAATGGTTATACATGGAATAGAGTTGCCCTTTAAACTGAATCTCTTCGGAAAAAAACCTTGGGAAGTTCCCCATCTGGATACCTTAGAGTTGTGGAAATTTGGCGACTATAAAACCTTTACATCGCTGAAGTTAATGGCGCATGTACTAGGTATTCCTTCACCCAAGGATGATATTGATGGAAGCCAGGTGCGCGATGTGTACTACAAAGAAAACGATATAGACCGCATTATTATTTACTGCGAAAAAGACACAATAACAGTAGCACAAATTATATTAAAGCTTCGGAATGAGGCTTTATTAGAGGAAGATGAGGTACTTTCAGTGTAACGTTTTTAAGTTTTTTATCGCTTTCAAATAAAGCAAAAACCCGCTCCAAATTATTGAAGCGGGCTTTTTATTGAACGTTGAGCGTATTATGGCGTTACTCTTTTATAAAACGTTCAGTTTTTAGACCAGCATTCGTTTCTATTTCAATCATATACGATCCGCTTTGTAAGCCTGACACCTCAAGTTGTGCTGCAAAGTTTCCTTTTAACACTACTTGTCCAAGCATATTATACACCGTATAGCCAGTAGCTTCGGCACCCAATATTTCAATATTGAGTACACCTCGGGAAACTGGATTTGGGTATAAGCTTATTTGAATATCAGTTCCTATAGAACTACCTGCTTGTACATCCTCCGGGTTTGATGAGGTGTTATTGGTTCCGGCCCCTATCACTACGATGTAATCTTCAACTTCTCCGTAGGTAAAAGATTCGCAAGCTGTAGGAGTTGCATTATATTTCATAGAAACCCGCATACGCGTAGCCCCTAAAGAAGCCCCTGCAGGTATTCCAAACGAACCACTTACCGAAGTTGCTGTTGTAGCACCTGTTGAGTACACCAACTCACCAGCATCATTAAAGTCGCCATCCCGGTTCCAGTCAATCCATACCGCATAGGCTTCAGGGTATACTGTACCCGTCCAGGCCGGAGTGATGGTAATGGTATTACTTCCATTAAGGTTGGTCGATAGGTTGGTATAATCGCCGTATCCACCTGCTGACGCACCCGTAGTATTATTAATACTTCCTAATTGCACTCGTTGAATATACTCATCGTTAGTGTTGTTCCCATTAGATGCACAATATCCTGTTGGAGGAGGATTGGTACCACCGCCGGCTGTTATAGAAATTGCATCAATAGCAATATCTGCCTGCCACGTACTTCCTGTAATCCGATTAAAACGCAATTGAATTGCACCCCCTACATAAGCAGCAAGATCTATACTTTCGGTTTGCCAGGCATTCCCTTGGTTCCCTGTTTTGCTCCAAAGTGTCGTCCATGAAGCGCCATTATCATCGCTTGCTTCTAAGGCAATATTTCCCATATCTGCAGCACCATACATATGGTATGCAAAATTAAAACTAGCAGCACTTTCACTGGTTAAATCTACACAGGGAGAATTTAAAACAGCGCTCTTACTAGGGTAGTTTGGCGACGATGCTTCCACATACATATAAAAAGAACCATCTGCCCCACTGGTTGGGCCTGTATTGCTACTTGGCGTGCCATTAGCATCACGAGTCCAGTCTATATCATCCGTAGCAGATTGCGTCCATGCCCCTATAGAAGATTCAAAACTTTCAGCATACGGAAGGGATACTCCGCCTGCACAGGCGTTTCCGCCACCTCCACCAGAGGTGTTCATGTTGGCATCATCTACCGCGATATCTGCTTGCCAGGTACTTCCAGTAAGCCTGTTAAAACGTAGCTGAACAGAGCTACCCACATATGTCGCCATATCGATATTAACTGACAACCATGAATTTCCCTGATTCCCGGTCTGGCTCCATAGGGTAGTCCAGGTTCCTCCATTATTAGTGCTGGCTTCTAAGGCTATACTTCCCATATCTGTTGCACCATACATGTGGTATTCAAAACTAAAAGTAGCCGAGGAAGCCGCTCCCAGATCGAAACAAGGAGAATTAAGAATTGCTCTTTTGTTAGGGTATCCTGTACCATTTCCAGAGGCTTCAACATACATATAATAAGCACCCGATGCACCACTGCTTGGGCCTGTGTTGCTACTTGGTGTGCCACTGGCATCACGTATCCAGTCTATATCATCTGCGGCAGATTGTGTCCAGGCACCTAAACCACTTTCAAAGCTTTCGTTATAGGGATAGGAAGAAATTCCGCCCGTACAACTTCCGCCACCGCCACCGCCCTGGGTAGTCACAGAAACACTATTACTAAAGCCTGAAATATTTCCAGCTGCATCTTTTGCCGCAACCTTAAAGTTATATGATGTAGCAGCTGTTAGTCCTGTTACAGTGGCTGTTGTATTTGCTACTGAACCTAAGAGTGTATTGTCCTGATATACATCATAACCCGTTACGCCAATATTATCTGTAGATGCATTCCAGCTCAAGTCCACCGTAGTTTGTGTTACGTTGGACGCTGAAAGGTTTGTTGGTGCTGTTGGCGCTTGTGTGTCACCGCCGCCGCCAGAAGTAATTCCAGTTACAATTAATGAAAAAGACTGGCTACCACTACTTAATGAACCTTTGTGTGTAACTGTAATCGTGTATGATCCAGTGGCATTTGCTACATCTACCCGCTCGTACGGATCTTTAGAGTTGTCTCCCTTACTGTT
>PANU01000066.1 GCA_002707745.1 Flavobacteriaceae bacterium | reverse complement strand
TTCTGAAATAACAGGATTGTTTATGAACCTGCTTTCCAGAAAATTTGAATACCAGGCAGATAATTTTGCAAAAGAAACCTATGCCGGGGAGCCGTTAATTTCAGCATTAAAAAAGCTTTCAAAAAACAGTTTAAGCAACCTTACTCCGCATCCTGCTTATGTTTTTATGAATTATTCGCACCCAACCATGTTAGCGCGTTTCAGAAATTTAATGCAGCCATAAATCACAACGCTTTATTAAAAAGTTTCCACAGTGTTTCAATTTTCAGTAATTTATGGACATGAAAACAACACTAGCCTTCTTTATTTTACTGGCAACTTTTCAAAGCATTAGCGCTTCAGGGCCTGCTTTCCTGAGTGACTATTACTTCCAACAAGAAAAGCAACAGGATTCTTCAAAAGTAAACGATGACCAAAACGTACCGAGTAAAGAATTTGTGATAGACAATGACAGCCAGCATGGCACCAACCCATTTGGAGATTATAATGAAGCTTTTTATCGTGTGGAAAGACTTAATGAGCAAATAGGACTGCCTCCTACAAAATTTAATTTACGAACCCCACAAGCCACCCTAGAACATTTTATTACCAGCGCACGAAATGGTAAATATGAAGATGCCATCCACTCGCTCAACTACAATTTAATGCCGCTGGATATGACCGAAGCCGATGCCATTGTGCTCGCTAAAAAGTTATATTTTGTTTTAAACCAGCGTGTAAATATAGATTGGGAATCACTCTCCGACAGGCCCGATGGTCAAACAGACATTAGCACCACCACTAACCAGGCAATAGCCGGAAAACCCAGACGCAGTGTGTTTTTTGGTGAAATAGAGCTGGATGGACGTGATGTTGTATTGCGGGTGCAACGGGTTAGGTATAAAGAATTTGGTGCGTTCTGGCTTATTTCTGCTACTACAGTAGATAATATTGAACCCTTATACGCAACTTATGGCCCCAGAAAACTGGACAGAATGATGCCAGAATGGGCAAATATCCCCTTGCTGGGAATTCCCGTCTGGAAAATAGCGGGGACATTAATTCTTATTATCTTGGCATTTTTATTAGGAAAGTTAACAATTTTTCTTTCAAGAAAATTATTTGCCAAATCTGATGCCTGGTGGATACGAAACATTGCGAGCAAACTTGCCAAACCTGCCGGGCTTTTAATTGGTACTCTTTTTTTCTACATTACCTTAAACAACCTGATCTCGCTCTCCGGAGGATTTGCAAATTTTGTTTATACTTCTTTAATTATACTTATTGTAATTTCCATTACCTGGTTCGTTACCAGGATGGTAGATTATACCATGACATATATTGCCGAAAACCGAATTGGTGATATTACAGAAGAAGAAAACGAAGAAGCACGTAAATTACTAACCTATATCTCTGTAGGGCGAAGGATTGTTACTTTTTTAGTGATTGTAATTGGCGGGTATTTTATTATTTCTCAGTTTAGAGCACTTGAAAAAGTTGGGATTTCTATTTTGGCTTCGGCAGGTGTTGCTACGGTTATCTTAGGTATTGCTGCTCAAAACACATTAGGAAATATTTTTGCCGGTTTACAAATAGCTATTACCAGACCCGTAAAAGTTGGAGATACTGTAATAATAAATGACGATTGGGGAAGCGTTGAGGAAATTGGGTTTACCTACCTGGTAGTGCGCACCTGGGATTTACGCAGACAAGTGGTACCGCTTAAATATGTAATAAGCAATATTTTTGAAAACTGGTCTATGACCAGCAGTCATCAAATAAGACCCATAATTGTGTATGCAGATTATCGCATCGATGTATCCAAGGTTCGGGACAAATTTGAAACGCTTTTAAAAAATGAAGACGCCTGGGATGAAGAAAACCCGCCAGTACTGGAAGTTGTAGACGTCACCGAAAAGTCTATTAAATTACGTGCTCTCTGTAGTGCCAAGGATGCAAATACGGCCTGGAAGCTCCATTGTATATTACGGGAAAAACTAGTGCATTACATAAGCCAGCTGGAAAACGGACAGTATCTTAGTAAAGAAAGACTGGAAATTGATTCGGTTTCAGAACAGTCAAAAAAAACTTCTTAAAAGCTAAAACCCTATAAAACTGTATAGGTATGCACGTTTCCAGTACTGTTTACCTTTGTACCAAATAAGATGTTTTATAAAAACCTTTAAAGGAATAGCCATAAAAAATTTGTCATTTTACAGCATAATTGTACATTTATTCTATGACCGAAGCAGCGATTGAAGCAGAGAAAAAAGAGCTCGCCAAACAGTACAAACAACTTTTAAAAATTAGTTACCGAACCCTTTCGGCAGACGATAAAAAGTTGATTCGTTCTGCGTTTGACGTAGCTGTAGACGCCCATAAAGACCAACGCCGAAAAAGTGGGGAAGCTTATATTTTCCACCCTATTGCAGTAGCAAAAATTGTAGCTTCAGAAATTGGTTTGGATGCAACCTCTATAGCGGCAGCGCTCCTGCATGATGTGGTAGAGGACACAGAATATACGCTGGCCGATCTTGAGCAGCTTTTTGGAGAAACCGTAGCACGTATTGTAGACGGATTGACCAAAATATCACAAATGCCCTACGACGGTGACGTTTCCCTGCAAGCAGAAAATTTCAGAAAAATGCTGCTTACCCTTAATGAAGACATACGGGTAATCATTATTAAAATTGCCGATCGTTTGCACAATATGCAAACAATGGATAGCATGCCAGATCACAAACAGGTTAAAATTGCCTCGGAAACCTTATATATTTATGCTCCCCTCGCCCATAGAATAGGACTTTACAACATTAAGACCCAACTAGAAGACCTGGGGCTAAAATACACCGAGCCTGAAGTATATAATGACATTTTAAGTAAAATTAAGGAAAGTAAAGAAGAACAGGATGCGTATATAGATGCCTTTAATCAAACTATTAAAAATTCGCTGGATGCTGAAAATTTAGAGTATGAAATAAAAGGAAGACCTAAGTCTATTTTTTCTATCCGCAGAAAGATGATCGCACAAAACGTAAGTTTTGACGAAGTGTACGATAAGTTTGCTGTTCGAATTATATATAAGACCAATTCTATTGAAGCCGAAAAATTTGTTGCCTGGAAGGTATACTCTATTGTAACCGATCACTTTAGACCCAACCCTACCCGTTTACGGGATTGGATTTCCTCACCAAAGTCTACCGGGTATGAAGCATTACACATTACGGTAATGGGCCCTAAAGGGCGATGGGTAGAAGTACAAATAAGAAGCGAGCGCATGAACGAAATTGCCGAAAAAGGCTATGCGGCACATTTTAAATATAAAACCAAAGAAAAAGAAGACGGCCTGGAAGCCTGGCTAAACAAATTGCAGGAAACACTGGAAAACAGTGAGATTAGCGCCATAGATTTTGTTGAAGAATTTAAACTGAATCTGTACGCCAAGGAGATTTTCGTTTTTAGTCCAAAAGGAGATATTTATTCGCTTCCAAAAGGAGCTACCGCCTTAGACTTTGCTTTTCATATTCATACAGAAGTGGGGCTACATACCCGAGGCACCAAGGTAAATGGTAAGTTAACCCCCCTTAGTCATACATTAAAAAGTGGGGATCAGGTTGAAATTATTACTTCAGAAAAAGCAAAACCTTCGGCTAACTGGCTGGATTATGCAACCACCGGAAAGGCGCGTAGTAAAATTAAATCTTCCCTAAAAGAAGAACAAAAAGCCATTGCCTCAGAAGGGAAAGAAATTTTAATCCGAAAATTAAAATCGCTTAAAATTACACTCGATGAACGCACTGTAAACCAAATGGTGGCGTATTTTAAGGTTAAAACAAGTCTGGATCTTTTTTATCGGGTAGGCGCCGGAATTATAGACAATAAGCAATTAAAGGACTTTGTGGCATCCCGTAGCAATGCTTTGGTAAGTTTCTTTAAAAACAAAATCAGAAAACCAGACAAGCCCTCCGATGTTGACAAAGATGAGATTTCAGTTAAATACGATCAGCTGGTTTTCGGGAAAGATGAACAACGGTTGGATTATGTAATGGCAAACTGTTGCAACCCTATTCCAGGAGATGATGTATTTGGCTTTGTTACAGTAAACGATGGTATTAAAGTGCATAAGCAAAACTGTCCTAATGCGCTGCAATTACAAAGCAATTATAGTTACCGTATTATGCCGGCCAAGTGGATAGACTCTACGCAGCGGGAGTTTAAAGCCCAGTTAAAAATTACAGGAATAGATGCCGTTGGACTTGTTAACGAGGTAACCAAAGTGGTAAGCAATAACCTTCACATAGATATGAAAAAGGTCTATTTCGATTCTGACGACGGAATTTTCCACGGAGAGATTGTTGTAGTAGTTAAAAATAAATCCATTCTTGATAACTTGGTTCAAAACCTCAAAAAAATAAATGGAATTGACAAAATTACAAGAACTTAAATAGCTACCTTTGCCTTTTGGTATGAGCGCATCTACAGATAAAAACAACCAAGCTATTGTCAAGAATGTCTTTACGGGATTCTTGGAAGAAAAAGGACACCGCAAAACGCCTGAGCGCTTTGCGATACTTCAGGAAATTTACGATCACGATGATCATTTCGATATTGAATCTTTATATATAAATATGAAGAACAAAAACTATCGTGTAAGCCGCGCCACTTTATACAACACTATAGAATTACTACTGGAATGCGGACTGGTTCGCAAACACCAGTTTGGACAAAACCAGGCACAGTATGAAAAATCTTATTTCGATAAGCAGCACGACCACGTAATTTTAAGCAATGGCGAAGTAATTGAATTTTGCGATCCCCGCATACAAACCATTAAAAAAACCATAGAAGAAGTGTTTGATATTGAAATTACCAAGCATTCACTCTACTTTACGGAAATAGAAAAACGACCAATTAATATAATTATGGCAGTAGACTTACTACTTGGATTACAATGGGGAGACGAAGGCAAAGGAAAAATTGTTGACGTACTTACCAATAACTATAACATCATTGCACGTTTTCAAGGCGGTCCAAATGCAGGACACACCCTTGAGTTTGATGGTATTAAGCACGTGTTACACACCATTCCCAGTGGTATTTTTCATGAAGATGCCATAAATATTGTAGGAAATGGAGTTGTAATAGATCCCGTTATCTTTAAAAAAGAGCTTGACAATCTGGCTAAATTTAACTTGGATTATAAGAAAAAACTTATCATTTCAAGAAAAGCCCACTTAATCCTTCCAACACACCGTTTATTGGATGCGGCAAGTGAAACCGCAAAAGGAAAAGCCAAAATAGGCTCTACCCTAAAAGGAATTGGCCCAACGTACATGGACAAAACCGGACGAAATGGAATTCGTGTAGGTGATTTGGAATTAGACAACTGGCAAGAAAAATACCGTGCTTTAGCCGATAAGCATGAGTCCATGATAGATTTCTACAATGTAGAAATTGAATACGATCTGGCCGAACTGGAACGTGAATTTTTTAATGCTATTGAAGTTTTAAAAACACTCACATTTATAGATAGTGAAGAATACCTCTACCAGGCTCAAAAAAATGGAAATACCATTCTGGCCGAAGGTGCCCAGGGCTCCTTACTGGATATAGATTTTGGAACCTACCCCTTTGTAACTTCTTCTAACACAACAGCAGCAGGAGCCTGTACCGGCTTAGGTGTAGCTCCTACGCAAATAGGCGAAGTATTTGGAATTTTTAAAGCGTATACTACCCGTGTAGGTAGCGGCCCCTTCCCTACCGAATTGTTTGACAGTTACGGAGAAACCATGGGACGTGTAGGAAACGAATTTGGCGCCACTACAGGACGCCCAAGGCGGTGTGGGTGGTTAGACCTGGTTGCCTTAAAATATGCTGTACGTATAAACGGCGTAACCCAGTTAATGATGATGAAAGGCGATGTATTAAGTGGTTTTGATAAGTTAAAAGTATGTACAGCCTATAACTACAAAGGTGAAACAATAGCGCATTTACCCTATAACATAGAAGCTGAAAATGTAACTCCCGTTTATACCGAAATGAAAGGCTGGAAAGAAGATCTTACCAAAATGAACGATGCTTCCCAGTTCCCAAAAGAGTTAAACGATTATATCGCATTTTTGGAAGCTGAACTGGAAGTACCTATTAAGATTGTTTCTGTAGGTCCGGACAGGAAACAGACAATACATAGATAGGGTATTATTTTTGATAGATAGATTAAAAAAATCATTGAAAACAACTAATGAAATAGTAAAGATTCCGAATGTCCGGTGTAGCACATTCGGAATCTTCTTTTTTATTATCGTCGCTTTTTTTTCATATACTTCAGCATTTGCCCAACCCAATACCCAAAAACAAAAAGTAGACATAAAATCTGGATACATTGAAATAAAACCAGAAATTCCAGATGCTGTTATCTATACCAAAGATGAAAACGGACAGGTTTATATAATACACGAAGGGGTTGAAATGTGGTGCGACCAAGCCTACGTGTATCGCAAAGACAATTTTGTAAAAGCCTACGGAACGGTAAAAATCACTCAAGGCGATACTGTGACCATGAACAGTACCTATGCCGAGTACAACGGGAATACCAGTTTTGCCTTTGCCAGTGGCGATGTTGTGCTTCGGGAGCCTAAAACCACGCTTACCACAGATACACTTTATTTTGACCGCGTAAAACAACAAGCCTATTACAGAACAGGTGGTAAAGTAGTAGATACCTCCAGTACCCTCACCAGCCGGATTGGCAGGTATTATGCTGAAACTAAAAAGTATCAGTTTTTAAGTGATGTAAAAATCGTAAATCCAAAGTATACAGTAAACAGTGAGCAACTCGATTTTTATTCAGAAAGTGGCGGGGCTTACCTTTATGGCGAATCTACTATAGTAAGCGAAACAAGCACTGTATACTGTGAGCGTGGCTATTACGACACGCGTGGCGATACGGGTTATTTTGTGAAAAATTCCAGAATAGATTACGAAAACCGAACGCTATACGGAGACAGTATATATTTTGACCGAAACAAAAGTTTTGCCTCGGCCACCAACAACATAAAAGTTCTGGACACCCTTAATAAAAGTATTATTCGGGGGCACTATGCCGAAGTATTTCGGGAAAAAGACTCTGTATTTATTACTAAACGAGCCGTTGCGGTTACCTTACGGGATCGGGATTCTATGTACGTTCACGCCGATACTTTACGTATTACGGGAAAACCTGAAAATAGGATTTTAAGAGGATTTTACCGTGCCAGAATGTTTAAATACGGTGCCCCAGGGGAAGCACCCACCAGTGGTAAGTGCGACTCCATTTATTCTTCAGAGCAATTAGGGATTACAAAATTGCTAAGGGAACCCATTTTGTGGAGCGGTGAAAACCAGATGACGGGAGATACCATTCATCTGCTTTCTAATAAACAAACTGAAAAGCTAGACACTTTAAAAGTATTTAATAACGCTTTTCTGGTGCAAAAAGATAGTTTAGGATACAATCAGGTAAAAGGTGAACGACTTATTGGGCTGTTTACCAATAATGAACTAGATACCGTTTCTATCATTAAAAACGCAGAAGTAATTTACTATCCGCGGAATGAAGACAACGAACTTATTGGCATTAACAATACCGTTTCAAGTGCTATCGAATTGTATATGAAAGAACAACAAATCACCGGAACTAAATTTATTAAAAAAGGGAAAGGAAAACTCTACCCAGAGTCTGAACTTCCCCCAAACGCCCGTATTCTTAAAGGTTTCATTTGGCGTGGAGACGAACGCTTAAACACCGTAAACGACCTGTTTAAAGGAAAACCAAAACCTATTCTTCCGAAGATAAAAGGAATTCCTTTACCAGAAGACGAAGGTGAGTTTTTTGAAGATATTCCTCTGGACGAAATAGTACTGCCCGAAACTTCTAAACTTAAGCCCGAAGACCTCCAGAACCGAAAAGACGACCCAAAGATGAAGACAAGAAAAGATGAAGACGGAGGTGAAGTTGAAAAGGAAACAGAAACAGAAAACAAAGGGTAACATAGCAGTCTGCACTTAATGTAAAAACCTCATTCACTTGTTATACAAAACGTTTAAGGTTTATATTCTAAAGTTTTATCCTTCATCAAGTAGCGATATCCCATCTTCTTTAATGACAATTTGCTTATCCTTATAAAGGCTTCCAATGGCTTTTTTAAAGGATTTTTTGCTCAGGCCCAATTCATTTTTAATCGTTTCAGGATCACTTTTATCATGCAAGGGAAGAAATCCGCCAGCAGCTTTTATTTCGTCCAAAACGTAATTGGCATTGGGTTCAATACTTCGGTAGCCTGGAGCCTGCAGTACCAAATCTATTTTATTATCACTTCGTATTTTTTTAATATATGCCTGTAAGGTGTCACCGGTTCGGATATCTTCAAAAATATCATCTATATAAATAAGGCCATGGTATTTTCCATTTACAATCGCATTAGCACCTTTATCGGTTAAATGTGTTACTAAAATTGCTACTTTGTCATATTTTTCAACATCTAACGTTTCATTCGTAAGAAATTTATTGGTTTTACTGGAGCCCACCAGGCGGTTGGTTTGTTCGTCCAGATATAAATACACAATGTACCAGTTTCCCACTTTCATGGGTCTTGCCTGCTCCTTAAAAGGTACGAACAACTGTTTCTGAACGCCCCAATCCATAAAAGCACCGTATTCATTAACATCTGCACAATGCAAATACCCAAAGTTATTAAGAGTTACGTAAGGGTGTAAAGTAGTGGCAACGGGACGTTCTTCGTAGTCCAGGTATACAAATACTTCTAGGGTATCTCCAATAGCAAAACTCTCTGGCCTGTATTTATTGGGTAGTAAAACTTCATCCTCTTCGGCATTGCCAAGAAAAAGACCCGGTTCTGTGTCTCTAAGAATGGTTAATTCTTGATATTCTCCTAATTTTAGCATAAATACAAAGGTACAATTAAACGCTAGTTATATAGAATGCGGGTGGCAAATAATCTTTTAAAGGTGCTCCCACCCTTGCAAATTAAAAATTTAATACATAGCTATTTCTGATGTAAAATTGCAACTTAAATTTCAAAAAAATACTAAGTGATGTATTTAAAATACTGTAGTAATATTTCATCATTTACTTCGGAAGGGGTAAAAATCTCTAGTACTTTTGCACGATTACTTTCGTTAAAAAAGTCTTGTAAGGCTGTAGACACTTCTTTTTCTGATGAAGCTGAAACATACGTTACCCGATGCATTTCACATAATTGAAGCGCAGTTAACTGATGTTTGGTTTCAAAAAATGTTTTAAAATTTTCAGTATGTTTATTACCAGGAAGTATTCTGAAAATTCCGCCACCGCTATTATTAACTATGATAATCCTAAAGTTTTGAGGGATAAAATTGTTCCATAGCGCATTGCTATCATAGAAAAAACTCAAGTCGCCAGTTATAAAAACGGTTTGCCTGTGAGAGGCTACAGCAGCTCCAATGGCAGTACTGGTGCTACCGTCTATACCGCTTGTGCCACGATTGCAAAATACGGTAATACTTGGATCCAGCTGAAACAATTGTGCATAGCGAATGGTAGCACTATTGGCCAGCTGCAGGTGAACGTTGGCGGGCAGTTGTTTAAAAATTTGAGCAAATACCTTAAAGTCTGAAAAAGGAATGTTAGCCAAATAATCACTGTGTTTTTCTAGTCTGTACTTTCTAACCCGTAACCAATGATTTTGATAGCTACTTTCTACAAGATTGCACGTATTATAAACTTCCTTTAAAAAGAAATCAGGAGAACACTTACAGTGAAAATCCAATGTAAAAAAAGTATCATACGCTTTTTTGGAATCCACATGCCAGTGTTTTTCCGGCTGAAATTTCCGCAGAAAGGCTTTAATTCGCTTTGAAATAACCATTCCCCCAAAGGTCACTAGCATTTCGGGTTTTAGGGCTTCAAGTTCGGTTTCAGTAAGTGAGGATATTAACTGGTCTATTGCAGGAATAAAATTTGGGTGGTGAAGGTTGCTTGTGGTTTCGGTTAATACCAAAACGCTTTTATCCTGTGCCAGGCTGTTAATTTGCTTTGCTTCCAGACTCTCTGGTTTTAAAACACCAACCAGCACCATTTTTTTTGTTGAAGTGTTCCACGATTCTATAAAATCTTTAAATAGTTCACTCTGCAATAGCTTGGTAACGGGCATCCTGGCGGGTACATGCTGCGGACGAACTGAAAGATCTTCAGCTGTACCATACAAAGGCTCAGAAAAAGGAAGGTTAATATGAACTGGGCCCTTTAATTCCGTAGCAGTATTTAAGGCTATATTGATTTCAGTTTCATTAAATACCTGTTGCTCCGTCCCTTCTTTACAATTGGTAGCGTATAACACATGTTTTCCATAAACCCCCTCCTGCATAATGGTTTGTCCGTCACCAACATCTACCAGGTGTTCCGGCCTGTCTGCACTTAAAACCACCAAAGGGATATCGCTATAATAAGCCTCTGCCACTGCTGGAAAATAATTGAGTACTGCCGAACCAGAAGTACAAACCACAGCAACTGGTTTTTCCAGTTGTTGTGCCAGGCCCATAGCAAAAAATGCAGCGCAACGCTCGTCTACTATGCTGTAGCAGGTAAAGCCAGTGTGTTCAGTAAAACCTATAGTGAGAGGTGCATTACGTGATCCTGGGGAAATAACAATATGCACAATTCCTTTAGCCAGGCATAACTGTGTTATTGTTTGTGAAAGTGGTTTGTTACTAAATTTCATTCACACAAAGGTACAATGGTATGGCTAATTTTTAAAGGAGTGGCTGTATTACTTTAGCCATAGTTTGCAGTTTATTATGGGTTTCTTCCCACTCGTCTTCAGGTATGGAATCTTCAGTAATTCCGCCACCTGCATAGAGTGTAGCTGTGGAACCTTCAATTTTTATACAGCGTAAATTTACAAACAGTTCGGATTCGTGCTTATTATTATTTACAATTCCTAAAAAACCAGTATAAAATTCGCGGGTATATCCTTCGTTTTCTATAATAAAATTTTGAGCTGCTTTTCTTGGTGTACCACAAACAGCGGGTGTAGGATGTAATGCCTCTACTACTTTTTGAAGTGCGTATTTGCTTGAAGTAAGCACGCCTTTAATATCGGTACATAAGTGGGCAAGGTTGCCTGCAATGTGGGTTTTGGTTTTGGAGATGTTTAAGGCTGTAGTTTTATCCAGTAAGTTTTCTACAATGGCGTCTACCACCCATTTTTGCTCATTTTTTTCTTTGGGTGCCCAGAAAAGCATAGATTTCCCATCTATCTTTTGTGTTCCGGCCAAGGCCATAGTTGAAAAAGCAGAGCCGTTTGTTTTAATAAGTACTTCAGGGGTAGCACCACACCATAATGCGGTTCTGGGATGGTACCAGGTATATCGAAAAGCAGAAGGGTTTTGAGAAAAAAGAGAGTCACAAAGTGTTTTTAAATTAAACTTTTGAAGCACAACCTCTTTTTTTCTGGATACAACGATCTTTTGCGCTTTTCCTGCTTTTATATGTGCTTTGGTCTTAGAGACTAATGCTATATGGCCCTTTTTATCATCAGGGCTTTCTTTAATAATAAATTCGGGGTCTGTTTTTAAAATTTCTGGCAGGTCATTACACAATATCATTTCACTGGATTTTAATGAAATTTGAACGGTTTCATTATGTGAGTGAAATGGCGCAAATGCAAATCCGTTTTCATGTAAAACTTGCGAGGTGTTATAGTCATCATTATTTTGAAAGATGCCAACTATTTCAGCAACATCGGGTAAGGAATACAGCACAAATGGGAGGTTTTGTTCAAAGTGCCCCAAAACTTTTTCAACAAGTTGAGAATACAGCATTAAGGTTATTTTTTAAATTTTATGTGTGTATAAATTATGTAAACACTTTTTTTGCCACCTAAAGCTACGCTTTATCCACTGACTAATAAAGTTTTAGCCAACATTTATTTTGGTAAGGTTATGGTGGTTAATTTTACCAGAGATACCAGCTGGTTTTCTTCGTTTACAATGCGTATTTGCCATAATTGAGTAGTTCGGCCCTGGTGTAATACCGTAGCGTGTGCATATACAAATCCATCACGAACACTTTTTACGTGGTTAGCAGCAATTTCAATCCCTCGTATGGCGACCTTTTCAGCATCTAAAAAAAGATAGGCTGCCGCGCTTCCTACACTTTCAGCCAAAGCCACAGAGGCTCCCCCGTGTAGTATGCCATCGGGCTGATGCACTTTTGGAGTTACTGGCATGCGGGCAATTAAGGTATTTTCAGAAATATCCATAAACTCAATTCCTAAAGTTTCCAAAAGGGTGTTTTTCCCCATTTTATTACAACTAACAAGTAATTCTTCTTTTGATTTTATCATAGCATTTACGTTACTTTTGTAAAAATACAAAAGAAGCCCTTTACAAATGGAAGAAAATAAAGTTACCTATACTACATCCAATACATATAGCATCGTAAATCCTTACTCCAACAAAACAAAAAATGTGTGGCTTGTTTTTCACGGTATGGGTTATTTAAGCAAGTACTTTGCAACTTATTTTAAAGGATTAGCGCCCGACGAAAACATGGTAATTATACCACAGGCTCCTTCAAAATATTATTTAGGTACCGATTTCCGACATGTGGGAGCCAGCTGGCTTACGCGCGAAAATACAGTTGATGAAACTAAAAATGTACTTGCCTATATAGATGCGGTTTGGGAAAAAGAAAAGCCAGATACGCTCCCCCGGTTTATTGTTCTAGGGTATTCGCAAGGTGTCTCCATTGCAATGCGGTGGTTGGCAAGCCGAAAAATTCAGTGTGATGAATTGGTTTTACACAGCGGAGGAATTCCTAACGAATTAAACACAAAAGATTTTGAGTTCCTTTCAAAAGACTGCAACGTTACCTATCTCTATGGTGATAAGGACCCGTACATTAACGAAGCAAGAAAAACCGAAGAAACTCTAAAGGGAAAATCAATCTTTGGAGATAGACTGTCTATACTTGTGTTTTCTGGGGTTCATGAGGTTTACAAACCTTTTTTAAACAGTTTATCTGATAAATAATACAGTTTAACCTTGTATTTCATCGAAAATATTTGCGTTTTAGCAAATTAAAGCTTTATTTTACGCTAATATGTAAGATTAATCTTAATACTAACCGATGAAAAAAATTCTACTTACCCCCATTTTAGCTTTGTTTTGTGTCGCCCTAGCTGCACAAATTAGTCCACAGGAGAAACAAGCACTACTGGATTTTTACACAGCAACTGCAGGAGAACAATGGACGCAATCCTGGGACATTAACACCCCGGTTGAAGCCTGGCAAGGTGTAACTGTAGAAAACAATAAAGTTACAGGAATTAGCTTACTATTCAACAATGTAACAGGTGAGTTACCTGCTTCTATTGGTAATCTGGTACACTTAAAGACCTTAGAATTATCTTTTAACAACATAAAAGGTTCATTGCCTGATGCACTTGGAAATTTAAAAGACCTTGAAATTTTGGCTTTTAATGGAAATGCACTTACAGGAACTATTCCAGCCTCTCTAGGGAACCTTACGCGTCTAAAGCAATTACACTTAAGCAGTAATAAACTTACGGGAACCGTACCAAGCGAAATTAACAACCTTGGTGCTCTTGAAACATTTAATGTATTTGATAATAATTTGGTTGGAGAACTTCCAACTAAGCTTGCAAGTAACAGGAACTTAAAAGAACTTATGATTGCAAAGAATAGCTTTACAAATACAGAGCAGTTTTCTATTGTGCTTATGTCTAATTCAGGTTCTTTAGATTTAAATAAAAAGACGTTAGTTCCTTCTGCAAAAACAGTAATTGCTATTGAAACCAGCGATGATAATTAATGTATAAATAGTTTTTAGTTGAAATGACTTGCTTTTTTGCAGGTCATTTTTTTTTATCCTTTTTGCTGAAAAAATAAACCAGTATCCCACCCGTAACAAACATTAATAAACTGTACACTGCAGGTGCTATAGCAAATGACGTGTTTTGAAGCATTACAACAGCGATGGTAATAGCTAAAGTTCCATTTTGTATTCCAGATTCAATTGAAATTGATAGTGCCGAAGGTTTTGCCAAGCGAAACAATCTGGCAGAAAAATACCCCAAAGACATTGTAAGTACATTCAATAAAAAAGCAGCAATACCCGCTTGTTGAAAATAGGCGGCAAAATTTGCTCTTTCCTTTAATACCAGTCCTACAATAATTAACGCCAAAACTACTCCAGAGGCAATTCGTACAGGTTTTCCCATTTTGGAAGCAAAAACAGGCTTGTAGTGGCTTAGCAACATTCCAATTCCTATAGGAAATACAACTATTACAAAAATCTGCCCTATGGTTTGCAAAATATCCAATTGCACCTCCTGCCCTGTTCCCATAAAATATTCGGAAGAAAAAGCTACTAAAAACGGAATGGTAATAATTGTAATGACACTACTAAGGGCGGTAAGCGAAACAGACAAAGCCAAATCTGCTTTTGCCATAAAAGAAATTAAATTAGAGGTAGGTCCGCCTGGACAAGCGGCTAGTATCATAATTCCTACAGCTATTTCAGGTTGCATAGGGATAGAAATGGCAAGTAAGAAGCCAATAACAGGTAATAGCAGTAACTGGTTGGTAAGCCCTACAAAAATAGCTTTAGGGTATAACACTATTCGTTTAAAGTCTTCCAGACGAAGAGATAACCCCATTCCTAACATAATTATAATTAGGGATCCTGCTAAGATTAAAGTAGATACATTGTCCATGGGGTCTTATATTGAATAATTTCAAATGTACTACATTATTCATAACCATGAGAGTTGCCATCTTTTTGTTTATATTTATACAATTTCATTCAATTAAATACGAATTAGCCTTTTATTCTTATGAAAAATATTACACTACTTTCTGTCTTTCTTATGTCTATTGCCAGTATGGGTCAGGTTTCATTTCAGTATCCTGTTCACAATATCGCACACGTATCAAATGAAGCTGCTGTCACCCAAATTACTGCCACAATTGGCTATCAGGGCTATGACGAAACTCAGGAATATTTTGGACAGGGTGAATTTGAAATCTTCCTGGATGTTGTGGATGGTGTTCTGGACAAGCCTATAATTTTACTGGATGGTTTCGATCCTGGTGATGCCAGAGATATTAACGGTTTATACAACAGCCTGGCGTTTGGAGGAGAAAATCTTGCCGACATTGTTCGTAATGAAGGATTTGATATTGTGGTGTTAAATGCACCCCTTTATACTACCGATGGTAAGGACATTGACGGAGGCGCCGATTTTATCCAACGTAATGCCATGGTTTTAATTGAACTTATTAATTTTCTGAATGAAGAAAAAGTAGGTGATGAAGAATTGGTAGTCCTTGGTCCAAGTATGGGTGGGCTTATTGCAAGGTACGGACTTGCGTTTATGGAAGAAAATGACATTCCGCACGAGACAAGGCTTTTTATATCCTTCGATTCGCCACACAAAGGCGCCAATATCCCAATTAGCTTACAGTATTTAATTAATTACCTAGCACAAGAGATAGGAGATGCCCAAGCAATAGCCATTGTAGACGAGGTGTTAAACTCACCGGCAGCCAAAGAAATGCTATACGATCATCTTTTGGGACATTTACTGGATGGGTCTCCCACACAGCAGGATCCTACCAAATTACTGCCTGCTGGAGCACCAGATTTCAGGGATGCCTTCCAGGCTGAACTGGACGCACTAGGGTTTCCGCAAAATGTACGGAATGTGACCATGATTAACGGTACAGACAACGGAACTACAACGGGCATGGCCGGTATGCAATTGGTAGACACCACGCTTGACTTAGGTTCTGGAATCACAGCCGATGTAAATTTACATTTTACCCCAGAAGCCAATCAAACAATCAATGTTACCTTTTTTGAATCCTTTTTTATCGGTTTCCCGGTAGATACCTTTGAGGCCGATGCACAAGCCCTGGCAACTATTGACGGGGTAGATGCTGCCCCTGGCGGCGTGTCTTTTATCTCCAATGCATTGGGTGGTGGAGGTGGTAATCCTGCCATACAGGCTTTTATTGACGCCTTAGAACAAGATCAGTTTTCGTTTATTCCAACCATTAGTGCTTTAGCGCTTGAAACCGAAAACGACTGGTATGCAAGTCCAGATTTAACCGACTCCCCTTTCGTCAATTTTCATATTCCTACTACCAATGAACGCCATGTACAACCAACAGAACAAAACATAGCCTTTGCTTTGGCGGAAATACGACAAATGCCACTGGGTATTTCTGAGAATGAATATGAAGAGACTTTTCAGTTGGTGCGTAATCCCGTTGCCGAAACTATTGAGATTTTTATACATCCAGCACTAATAACCGATACTTCAGTTCATACTGAAATATACACTCATACAGGACAACAAGTATTTGAGGACACCATCTCAATTTCTTCAGCTACAATCTCAATACCGCAAACCCTGCCTTCAGGAATGTATTTTCTAAAATTGAGTACCAGTACTGGTTCGCAAACACTAAAATTCTTGATTAACTAACACCTGGCAAATTGGAAACACCCCGAGTGCAAAGAACCAATGGGAAAAACCAGCATTTTAATGAGTTGGTGTGTATGCTGGATGCCTCTCTTGCTGAAAGCGATGGGGACGAACACGATTTTTACAATCAGTTTAATGGGTTAGAAAATATTAATCACGTAATTGTGGTCTGCATCAAAAAACACCCTATTGCCTGTGGTGCTATAAAACGTTGGGACGACACTACTGCAGAAGTTAAACGTATGTTTACAAAACCTGAATACAGAGGAAAAGGAATTGGTTCAAAAGTAGTATCAGCACTGGAAAGCTGGGCCAAAGAACTTGGTTTTAAAAAATGTATCATAGAAACTGGCAAGAGACAGCCCGATGCAATTGCGCTTTATGATAAAACCGGTTATTCCAGAATTTCAAATTACGGGCCTTATACCGGAAAGGAAAATAGTGTGTGCTTTCAGAAATTTTTATAAAACTTATGCCAAAGAACCCAGCTACCTATCTTTTCAAATTTAGCTACCTTTAAACAAAACTAATCAACCATGAAACGTACTACCACCCTTCTCCTGCTTTGTCTTTTCATATCATTATCTGTTTCAGCTCAAAAAAATGAAGCTACCGTATCTGAAGATACCTTATACAATAACTTAACATGGCGAAATATTGGTCCGTTTCGTGGAGGTCGTTCTGTAGCTTCTACAGGTGTGGTAGGACAACCTATGACCTACTATATGGGTGGTACCGGAGGAGGTGTTTTTAAAACCCAAGACGACGGAATTACCTGGAAAAATGTCTCTGATGGTTTTTTTAAAACCGGAACGGTAGGATCTATAGCAGTTTCAGAAAGCAATCCAAATATTGTAGTTGTAGGCATGGGCGAGCACGCAGCCCGGGGTGTAATGACCTCCATGGGGGATGGCGTATATAAATCTACCGATGCAGGTAAAACCTGGAAACATATGGGACTGGACTTTACCCGTCATATTTCAGATGTAATAATTCACCCTAAAAATCCAGATATATTGTTTGTAGCTGCTCAGGGCGCTCAATACGGACCTTCACAAGATCGTGGGATTTACAAATCTACAGATGGTGGAAAAACATGGAACAAAACACTTTTTGTTGATGAAACCACAGGAGCGGTAGATCTTACCATGGATTTTAAAAATCCGCTTATTTTATATGCAGCTATGTGGGAACACCGTCGGTATCCATGGACTATGGAAAGCGGAGGCGAGAAATCGGGTTTGTACAAGTCTACTAACGGCGGAGAAACCTGGGAGCCTATGAAAAACGGAATGCCAGACGCCTTTGGAAAGTCGGGAATTTCAGTATCCCGAGCCAATCCCGACCGTGTTTTCGCTGTTCTGGAAGCTGAAGGTGAAAAAGCAGGTGTGTATAGAAGTGACGATGCTGGAAAATCCTGGAAACAAATTAATAAAGACCGTATCAACATAACCCGCTCCTGGTATTATATGGAAATTTTTGCCGATCCCCAGGATGAAAATGTGGTGTATGTACTAAATGCCCCTGTTATGAAATCTATTGACGGTGGGAAATCCTTTAGTAACATTCCTGTGCCCCACGGCGATAACCATCATTTATGGATTCATCCAGAAAACAACCAGGTAATGATTAACAGCAACGATGGTGGTGCTAATATCTCCAACAATGGAGGTAAAAGCTGGAGTACTCAACAAAATCAGGCAACCGCACAATTTTACAGAGTAATTACCGATAATTTAGTGCCTTATAACGTGTATGGTGGGCAACAGGATAATAGCGCCATTGCCATTGCCAGCCGTACCAACGACGCAGGTATCGATTGGAAAGACTGGTATAGTGTAGCAGGGTGCGAAAGTGCTTTTCTGGCATTTGACCCGGACAATCCAGTTGAAGTATACGGCGGATGCTACCAGGGAATTATAGACCGGTGGATGAAAAACACAGGCGATTCAAAAATAATTAATCAGTATCCGGAACAAGGGTTGAGCAAAGCACCCAAGGATGCCAAATACCGGTTTAACTGGAATGCACCTATCATAAGTGACCCCTTTAACCGAAAAACAATTTATCACGCAGGAAATCGCGTCTTTAAAACTACAGACGGTGGCACCAACTGGACGATTATAAGTCCGGACCTCACTAAAAATGAAACCGATAAGCACGGTCCGGGTGGTGGTCCCTATACCAACGAAGCAGCGGGAGGGGAAAATTACAATACCCTTATGTCCTTAGTTGCATCGCCTTTAGAACAAGGTGTATTGTACGCAGGAAGCGATGATGGATTGGTACACATTACCAAAAATGGCGGACAAACCTGGGAAAATATTACCCCAAAAGGTATTGGAGATTTTATAATTAATAGTATTGAAATTTCTCCACACGATAAAGCAACTGCCTATATCACAGCTATGGGCTACAAAACAATGGATTTAAAACCCTATATTTTTAAAACCTCTAATTATGGACAAAGCTGGACAAAAATTACCAACGGAATTACAGGAGACCATACCTTTGTTCGCGTAGTACGGGAGGATACTAAGAAAAAAGGAGTGCTGTACGCAGGAACCGAAACGGGTCTCTACATTTCCTGGAACGACGGGAAAGAATGGAAACCGTTTCAGTTAAATTTGCCTGTGGTACCTATTAACGATCTTGCAATTCAGGATAACGATTTGATTGCTGCCACTGCGGGACGTTCCTTTTGGATTTTGGACGATCTGGGGGCTATTCAGAATAAAATACCTTCCGAAGGTAGGTTACACATTATAAAACCAAAAGACACCTATCTCTTTTTTGGCGGAAAAGCACCTGCCGGTAACGGATTGGGTGAAAACCCAGCTTCGGGGGTTACTATGGACTATTATATTCCGGAGTACAAAGATTCCCTTGATTTGAAATTAGAGATTATACAAAATGGAAATGTAATACGCACCATTACTAACAAACCCCCAAAAGATTTTAAAACTTGGGCAGGTGGTCCTCCAAAGCCTGCGGTATTACCCTCCAAACAAGGGTTTAATCGCTTTACATGGGATTTCAGAAAAGAAACTCTTCCTGCGGTGGACAATGTATTCGTTTTTGGAAATTACCAGGGTGCTACTGTGGCTCCAGGAAACTATACCCTGCGTTTACAAGCCAATACTGACAAAGCTGAAACTTCTGTAACCATAAAACCAAACCCAAGCATAGACGCCTCCCCTGCTCAATTTACAGAGCGTCAGGCTGTTTTAAACGAACTGGAAAAAATGATCACGGAAATTCACGAGTCTGTGAACGATATGCGCTCGGTTCAAAACCAGTTGTCTCACTATAAAAAAATGTTGAAAGACAACCAAAAAGCTGAAGAACTACTCAAAAAAGGGGATTCCCTTAGTAAGCGTATTACCTCCTGGGAAGAAAACCTGATACAGACACAGCAAAAAACTTTTCAAGATGTGATTAATTTCAACAACAAGTTAAACAGTGAAGTATTGTATTTAAAAGATTTTATAGACACCCCAATTCCCCAAGTAACCACAGGCTCCAAACAGCGTCTGCAAGACCTCAAAAAAGATTGGCAGACCTATAAAAGTGAACGGGATGCTATAATTAATACGGAGATGGAAGCGTATAATGCGATGTATACAACATTAAGATTACCTGCTTTAATGCTAAAGAAAGAGTGATTTTGCGACGGGTTTGTGGATGGTTTTATTGCGTGTTGCAGTACCTAAATTAGCAAATACAAACCCTATAGAAAATCTTCGCAGATTTTCGTATGTAAGCGGATACTAGCGACAAATTAAACGCAGTGTTTTAAAAATTTCTCTTCGCTATGATGTCCGTTTAATTCACCCCCTTGTTTACATTGTTTTTCTAAGGTTTTAGCTATTTGCTTATTTTACAAAACAGTTTATAAAAAAAGGGCAGACTTTAAAAAATCCAACCCTAGTTATTTTAAACTTATACACTTAGTGGAACGGTATCAAGCTATTGATTAAATATACTAAATTCTTTTAAGCTCAACTTCTCTTTTGGAATCATAAATACATTTTCCATTTTAACACATTCATTTAAACTTTCTAGTTTGATCCATGTGTTTTTAGGCTTTCTGAAGATAAGGTAATCTTCGGGTATAAAAGGAAAAAACACTTCGTCTAACTCAACATTTCTTGCTCGATAATAGGCTTTATTCACTTCCATTAAAATAACAGGCCTATGTTCTGCTATGACTTTGCTTCCTCCCTGCAAACAAAAATCTTCATGACCTTCAATATCCATCTTAATAAAGTCAATTTTATTATAATTTGAATAGTTCGCATTCCAAATATCATCTAGTTTTTCTAAACGAATTGGCGCAAGCTTAAAGTCCTTGTCCAATTTCTTACTGGTAGGAATAGCAGCATTTCCAGTGCTGGAACCGTTTTTAAAATCTTCTCTTAAAGTGATGTTTGTCTTTAAAGAACTATTTGATAAACCAAAACAATTTAATTCACATATTTCATTTAAATTATTCAAATTCACGTTTTCAGAAAGTCTCTCAAAATTCCCCTCGAATGGTTCAAATGCTATCACCTTTCCCTTGCCATTATTCGATCTGATAAAATTGCCCATAGGAACTGTATAAAAGCCAATATTTGCTCCAATATCCAAAAAAGTATTGTCTGGATTAAATAGTGTATAAATGAGGGCAAAAGTATTGGATTCATACCTTCCTGTAAAATATGGTGTTCTTTCGGTTTTTGTACTAAGATCTACTTTCATAACCGTACCATCATTCATTTTTGCTGTAACAATTGGTTCAGCTCCTGCTGCTAACATTAATTTATTAATGTTTTTATATAATTGATTCAGTTTTCTGTGGTAAACTATTTTTCTTGTAATAGTTGATAAGCCACTCAATATACTATTCGTAATTTTCATAAAACGACATGGATTATATTCTTAAAATTAATTTTTATTGATCTATTTAAAAAAATAAGTATTCATATTTAAATAAAAAATGAATATAAATTATACTACTCACACAAGACCAAAAACTAAGTAGTCTTGACCCCTACCCATGTTAAACCGGTGGATTATATAAAAGTTACCAAGTATTAAAACTTGTGCGTTATAAATATTACTTATTTTAATGATACTGATATTCTTGTCAAATATAAAGGTATTGATAAATCGAACTTTGGTTAGTTCAGTTAATTTTAGCGATAATTCTAGTTTTAAGCATTTTTTTTTCTTGTCCTCAATGTATACAGATTATCAATATAAATTAAGCTGCATTTAGGGCACGTTATTAAATATTTTATTTTTTAAAGATATGTGTAATCTTTTAGAGTTATATAATTTGATTGCTTATTTGGTTGTTTTTTTACTCGGTCACACTCTTTAGGGTTTGTGGTGAGAAGACTTTGTCTTGGAGTATACCGGTTACCCGCTCTGCCATTGCGTTTTCGTAGTAATGGTTTTCTTTGGCATATTTATGGTATTTGTTTTGCTTCAGTATAAAGACACCTAAATTTACCACTACATTTAATAGCGTGCTCTACTATCATCACGTATCTCCATCTATCAAAATTTTGTAATTTCACAGTTCTTTAAAAAAGCCCCCTTGCACATACAATCAAAACCTTTTACTTTTTTTACTAAAACAAACGAAATTCCAACTAAAGACTGGGAGCATGTAGTTGGTAATAGCAATATATTTTTATCGCTGGGTTACCTGGAAGCGGTGTCGCAAAACCTTTCCAAAGACATGCAATTTGTGTATGTATTAGTATATGCAGGAGCCAGCCCATTAGTGGCTGGGGTTTTTCAAATCGCTACGTTTACCTATAAAAAAGGGGCGCAAACCAATTTATTGCTTAAAATTTTTCAGGATAGCAAAAATGCGGACGATAGTGTATCTATTCGTGGTTTGGTATGCGGAAATATGTTTGCTACCGGAGCTCACGGTTATGCCTATACTCAGGCTGTTTCATACGCATCGGCCACTGAACTAATAGCCTCGGCGGCTAAGGAAATTGGAAAAATAAAATATTATGAAGATGCTTTTTCAATTCAGTTATTTAAAGAGTATGAGGATATTTCAGCAAAAAAAGCAGCTGTTTTAGAGGACTTTAAGTACCGTCCGTTTCAGGCAGATGTTGCTATGGTACTTCCTATTTCAAAGAAATGGAGCACTTTTCAGCAGTATTTAAACAGTATGAAAGCCAAATACCGCACCAAGGCCAATAGTGCGCTTAAAAAGGCTTCAGCATTACAACTGGTGTCCCTTTCTGCTTTAGAAATTGAACAGCATGAAAAAAGATTGTTAGAGCTATTTAACAACGTGCAACAACAATCTGAATATCGCTATGGCAAAAATTATCCGAGAACTTTTAAATCGCTAAAAGAAAATTTAAAGGATACATTTTATTGTACAGGAGCGTTTCTGGATGAAACCTTAGTTGGCTTTAGTACTGCTTTTTTAAACGGATCAACACTTGAGGCTAACTATGTAGGGCTGGATTATTCCTACAATACACGTTTTGCATTATACGAACGCTTGCTGTATCATTATGTAGAGGAAGCCATTAAACAGAATGCAACCATGGTACATTTAGGACGTACCAGCGAACTCATTAAAAGTGCGTTGGGAGCAACACCACAGCAAATGACTTTATTCGTCAAACATAGTTCTAAATTTAAAAATGCATTGCTAAAACCTATTTTAGAAAAAATTGAACCCAGCGAATTTACGTTGCGGAAACCTTTTAAAGCTGATTTTTATAATGATTTGGAGAAAACATAATTTTTCTGATATGGAATGTTCAAATATCGAATACCTTCCCATCCTCAGCCAATTGTACAGGCTCAAAAATTTCCTGGGCCTCACTTCTGAAACTTTCTAAACTATTATAGCGTCCAGAATAATGTCCTAAAATCAGGGTGCCTACTTCGGCTTTTTTTGCTATTACGGCAGCTTCTTTGGCGGTACTATGTTTTGTTTTTTCAGCAAGGTGGTGATCTTTATCCAAAAATGTTGTTTCGTGATAAAGTGCTGTAGCTTTGGTAATTTGAGGTACAATTTCCGGAAAATACGCTGTATCGCTACAATACGCGTAACTCTTAGGAGCTGGGGGATCAAAAGTAATTAAAGTGTTAGGAACTGTTTTACCATCTTTGGTAATGCCGTCTGCTCCCTGCTTTATTTTATGGTAATAGCTCATTTCAATATTGAGCTCCCGTGCTTTTTCAATATTTAAAGACCGTTCTCCTATTTTCTCCTGAAAAAGGAATCCGTTGGTATACACACGATGATCCAGCGGAATGGTAGTAACGCATACTTTATCATCCTCAAAAATAAGCTGTGATGTTTTACTTTCCAGTTCGTGAAAATACAAACCGTAATTTGTATAGCTTTTACCCAGTTTTAACTGAAGCAGTATGGCTTCTTTAATTCCCTTAGGACCATAAATATGCAAATCGGCTGTACGTCCTAACAACCTAAAAGTAGCAATAAGCCCTACCAAGCCAAAAAAGTGATCGCCGTGTAAATGAGAAATAAAAACATGTTTTACACGTGAGAACTTCACTTTAAAGCGGCGTAATTGTACTTGTGTTCCTTCGGCACAGTCTATTAAAAATAAATGTCCCTTTACTTCCAGCACCTGTGAGGTAGGATTTGCATCCCAACGCGGAGTAGCAGAGTGACAGCCTAGGATGGTTAATTTCATAGAAAGTACGATTTACGATATACGAGATGTTATTTACGAATAATCAATTATCAATAAGAGTAAAATAAAGGTAGCTGAGTATTTTTAATGTTACCAAAAGACAAAAAATAAAATTATCTCGAAACTAAAAACCCAAATCCCGCTCTATTTCTTCCATCCCAATAATATCCTCTCCTTCCTGAATAGTTGGGACTACAACCATTTCGTAAGGAATTTCATCTGGATTAATTGTGTTGTTAATTATTACAAAAGATTGCTTTGTCTTTCGGTGGAGGTTAGAAACTTTTAAGAATAGCAGCAGTTCCTGTAATGAAAGTTTTTTATAATCTAATAAATTAAGCACTACATTTTGTCCTTTATATTTATTAGGAATTTGATATTCCAGAAAAGAAGCGAAATCTGTTATATCGTCTTTTTCGTCCGCAAGTATAACGTAGTTATCTTTATTTTCAATCTTCATTATGCTTAATTTTTGATGCCAGTAAATACAACACAGCCATACGTACAGCTACTCCATTTTGAACCTGATCCAAAATAATAGCTTGTTTGCTGTCGGCAACATCACTGGTAATTTCCACCCCTCTGTTTATGGGGCCTGGATGCATTAGTACAATTTCTTTCTGGAGACTGTCCAGGAGATTTTTATGTACTCCAAATTGCTGGGTATATTCTCTGGTGGTAGGAAAATAACTAATGTCCATTCGTTCGTTTTGTACGCGTAACATATTTGCTACATCACACCATTGCAGGGCTTTTTTTAAGTTGGGTTCAAAAGGTACTACAAGGCTTTCTATATATTTTGGAATAAGTGTTTTAGGACCACAAACCTTAACTTCTGCCCCAAGTTTTTGAAGGGCAAAAATATTACTTAACGCTACTCTGGAATGTAAAATATCACCAACTATTACCACTTTTTTACCAGCCACATCGCCTAGTTTTTCTCTAATGGAATAACAGTCCAGCAATGCTTGTGTAGGATGCTCGTGTGCTCCATCTCCAGCGTTTACAATACTTGCATTTACATGCTTTGCTAAAAAAACACCTGCGCCCGGATTGGGATGGCGCATTACCACCATATCTACTTTCATAGAGAGGATGTTGTTCACTGTATCTATTAAAGTTTCGCCTTTTTTAACCGAAGAGGACGCAGCAGAAAAGTTAATAACATCGGCAGACAGACGCTTTTCAGCCAGTTCAAACGAAAGACGGGTGCGCGTGCTGTTTTCAAAAAATAAGTTGGCTATAGTAATATCGCGAAGCGAAGGCACTTTTTTAATGGGACGGTTTATCACTTCTTTAAAATGATCGGCCGTCTCGAAAATGAGTTGGATATCGCCTTCGGTAATGTACTTTATTCCCAATAAGTGGTTTACACTTAATTCGCTCATAATTTTTTTTAGTCGGTTGTCGGTTGCATTTAACTTTTTATTAAATAAACTGCATCTTCTCCTTCATTTTCCTGCCAGCATACTTTTACTTTTTCATTTCCAATAGCGTCTACCTGTCTTCCCCTATAGTCGGGCTGAATGGGTAAATGGCGACTAAACCTTCTATCGATTAAGGTTAACAATTCAATTTCTAACGGTCGTCCAAAAGATTGAATGGCGGTAAGCGCGCTACGAATACTCCTTCCTGTATACAGCACATCGTCTATAAAGACCACTTTTTTATCTTCAACTATAAAATCTATATTCGTGGTATTGGCTTCCAGGGGTTTAC
>PANU01000065.1 GCA_002707745.1 Flavobacteriaceae bacterium | reverse complement strand
TTTAGGCATTGATTTTTTATCTTTATAAGCTGGCATAGATTTCTTATCTTTGTAAGCCGGCATAGATTTTTTATCTCCATATTTTCCGGGAGCAGCCTCAATTTTAGCTTTTAATTCTTCTGGTAAATTTTTTTGTTTACCAACTAATTCTTTCTTAGGTCCTTTTTCTTGGTATTTAGGCATACCTTTTTCTGACTTGTATTTAGGTGTTGCCATGAATTTACCTTTTGAGTGACTACCCGAAATTATTTTACCAGGTCCTGGCACTCCGCCTGGATATGATTCAAGATCTTTAGCTTCGTTAGACATTTTCGCCATAGGTGAGATGTCTTTACCACCACCATGCATTTTTGGAGGCATTTTTTCCATTTTGTTCATATTATTTATTGTGTTTCATGTGTTTAGACAAAAAAGTGTGATCGTGTTTAATGTCTCCAGCTAATTTAGAGATGTGTTTTTCATCAGCCGTTTGATTAATATCTTTGTATTTACCTCCTTTTTTTTGATCATCTAAAACATCTCTTTTTAAATAATCGATGTGTGCTTTATCGTCTTTAATAGCAGACTTCACATTACGCATTGTAATTTTTGTATCCATTTTTTTATTTTTTAGTTTTACAACCGAAGTTTTTTGCGTAGTTTGCCATTTTAACTACCGATTCGGAATATTTTTTAGTATTACTCATAACAGAACTTGCTGCTGAGCAAGCGTCTTTAAAACCATTTTTTTTGGCCCATTTAGTAAACTTACCTTTGTTACTTTCCTTTATTTCAGGAAACTTTTTTAGTAGTGGTGATCTCATTTTAATCTAGTGCTAATAAACCTGAAACACCACCTGCAACAGAATTAACTTGTACCACTGAAACTGGCAGTACAAATCCTTGAGCAGGATTAGTAAAGGTTAGTTGTTTGTTGTCTATCGTTGTAACTGTAACAGAAGGAAGAACTGTATATGAGAATGTTAATACAGAAGCATCCGCTATACCACCTCCAGGTACATTTGTTACTAATTCTAAAGAAGTTGAACTATTAATACTGTCAACTAAACCAAGTGAAACACCATCATCAAAAGCAGTCATACCGGCTTTAACATATGGATTACTTATTTTCCAAGTTACAGTTTTTTGAGCAGCAGAAGCAGCATTAGCTGTTGCGCTTGTTATACTTCCAAAATTATTTTGCTGTATTGGTGATTCACCAATAAACAAATTATATTCTTTCCAACTAGACTGATTTAAAACAGAGTATGTTAATGCTGCATTTAAACCAACTGATACTGGAGCGCTTAATGTAAAGTTTTTACCATCTCCACTCGATCTTAATATAATAACTGGATAACCACTTTCGGTAATTGCGGGAACACCTGTTCCAGATACAATCATACCAACTTTTATATCAAAATTAGCAGTTCCTAATACTAACGCTGTGCTAGTTGTCATAGCAACATTATCGCTTGATGTAGTAGAATAAGCAACTTTAACTGTACCATCTACTAATTGTGTGTTGCTAACAACAGGAATAACTCCTCCTTTGTATGCTTCGGTGTAATAATTTCTAATCATTTTTTATTTTTTTTTTTTTTATTTAACATTTCCACCTTCTTCTAGCGGCTTTACCTCTTTCACCGGTCCAACCTTTTGATCTAGCGCAAAATGATTTTCTACGTTTAGCAGCTTTACTACCAGGTTTTACCTTACCCGTTACAGCTGTTTTTAATTTACTACCAGGGTTTTTACGTCTGTATTCTTTAACTCCTTTCTCAGTCATACCAGCACCTTCTTTAGCAGTCCTAAAGTTTCTACCTTTACCTTTTGTTGTTCTTCTAGGTTCATTACTTTTAGTAGGTCCTTTGCAATATTTTTTTAATAAAGGCGAATTCATATTACTTTATATTTTGTTTTACCTTCATACTTGTAAGCTTTCAAACATCTTCTTCTGTTTACGTCTTCAGAAACATAACTCACATGCAGCCAGTTTGGATTCTCATCTGTACCGAACTCCCAAATAATTTGATCAAAATCTAAATTATTTTTAATATAATTAAACATTTCAGCATTAGTTTTATGACCATAGTTATCGTCTAGATCAAGAGCACAACCAATACAATGTTGAGAGGTTGTACTCCCGCCAATGGCAGAATTTAGTTCGGGTGAGCGATAGAAACTATTAATAGCTATTGGACCACCCACCCATTTTCTTAGTGGTTCAAAAACTTTTTCTGCAATAGTTTTCATGTTTATTAAATCTAATTCTCTGGGTATATTATCAATACCTAACCGAGTGGCTGTGTGAGATTTAATAGCTTCTTTAAGCGAGATGTGTTCACTTATTCTATCACTCATTTTAGTGAGATTTTACTTTGCTAACGAACTGATAGGACCAGCTTTATATGGACTTTCAGCTTTTAATACCTGCATGCAGTCTTTACCATATCTTGAATTACCTGGTAATGTTGCTCTACCTTCTTCTGATAAAGGACCATCCCATATTGCATTAGCACCTTGTTGTTTTGGATTTTTAGCCATAATATTTATATTTTTAAAGTATCATCTGGAGTTCCTAATGGTGGAAATTTACCAGCGGTCTGAACATCGGGGTTAGATACTATAGGTTTTCCAGATCTATCTATATTTTTACCGTCAAATTTAACACTCATATATTCTTGATCCTTTTGAGGAATAAAATTATTTTTTATTTCAAAAGGTTCAAATAAATCTTTTGAGTTATCTAAGCTCATAGGATCCATGATAGAGTCTTTTATTTGTTCATTGATGTCTTCCATTATTTAAGTTTAGCTTGTAATTTAGCTATTTTCTTTTGAATAATTTTGTTATAAGAAGAGTGTTTTTCAACTTCTTTTTTAACTTCTTTTTCTTTTTTTGCCATGATTATCTATTTTTATCTTTATTAACGTTATTAATGGATGTAATCATTACTTTATCCATATAGCTTTTACCTTTCATTATTTTATTTCTAGCAATTGAAGTCGGTATATCTTCTTTGCCGAGCATTATTCGGTACATTCTACTTATAAGCTGTTTACACTTGAAAGAAACTTTGTATATGTTATATTTTTGGGTTGTACGGTTATGCTTTCGCCATACGATTATCCAACCATCTTTTAACAACCTGTTCCAGCGTCTGTTGTCCCAACTATAAGAATAAGTACCGATTTTAAAATCTTCTCTAGTGAAAAGATCCATACAATCGAAATAAATAAGTAATTCTAAATCAGCGTCATTTAAATTGTTATTTTTACAAGCCCATTTTCTAATAATCCTGTAATGTTTTAAAAGATTAAGATTTTTAATATCTGACGCTTCTAATCTCATAACACAACTACCACATGCGCCATGTTTACAACTTGATAAATATCTTTTTTAATTTCTATTTGATGAGTATTGTTTTTATCAAAATAAATAATATCTTTTTCTTTTATACCTACAACATTATTACCAACAGATAAAACAGTACCTTCTGCATACCTTATATCTTCACGTTGTTTTTCTGCTAAAAACAAACCACCTTTTGTTTCAGATACTCCTATCTTAGTCATATCTACTATTAAATTATTCCCTATTGCCTTCATTAATTCTAAGATTATTAATTACACAATCGGTTGATAAAATAGTAGTAGCTACAGAAGCTGCGTTTTTTAATGCACTTTTTGTGACAAGCAAAGGATCAATAATCCCTGACTCAATCATATTTACCATATTTCCTGTAACAACGTTAACACCTTCACCTATTTCGTGTAATTCTTGCATGTCATAATTCTCTATACCGGCATTACGTAAAATAATATTAAAAGGTGATTTAACAGCTTCTAATAAAATATTCTCATATTTATTATCAAGTTTAATATTTTGAGCAGCATTTAATAAAGCTATACCACCGCCTGGTACTATACCTTCTTTAATTGCAGCTTTAGTAGCACAAATAGCATCTTCAATTCTATCTCTTTTTTCTTTTAATTCAACCTCTGAATTAGCACCAACTTTTACAACAGCAACTTTACCTGATAATCTGGCCAACCTTTTTTCGTTGTTGATTACAATAGTACCGTGTTTAGCTGTTTTAAGTTTAGCTTTAATTTCTTTAATTAAACCGTTAACTTCTTCGTTTGCTTCATGAGTATGTAAAATTGTCTCATGTTCACTACTAATACTTTTTATACACTCACCTAGTTGCTCAGGTTGAATTAAATCAATATCATCGCCTAAATCCTCGTTTATAACAGTAGCACCTGTTAAAAGAGCTAGATCTTCTAGTGTTTCTTTTTTATTTACTCCATAAATAGGAGCATCGATAACATTAACTTTAATATTACCTTTTATTTTATTCATTGCAAGAGCAGACATTACTTGAGTATCTACATCAGCAATAATTAATAAAGATCTTTTGTTTTTAATAGCATACTCTAAAACATTTTGTATTTTCCTAACGTTTTCTACTTGTGATTCTACTATTAATACTAAAGGTTTATCAAGTTCAGCGGTTTTTGTATCTTGATTAGTTACAAAGTGAATATTTTTTAAACCTCTATTATATTGAACTCCATCAATGATTTCAAATTTTGTTTCTGGTAAATCAGATACCTCTAACATTACAACACCGGTTTGATCTACAGCTCTAAAAGCATCTGCTATTATTTTACCAAGCTTTGGATCGTTGTTTGTCGATATTGTGGCTACTTGATCAATCATATCACCTGTTACAGGTATTGATACATCTTCTAAATATTTTATAACTTTTTTTGTTGCTAGTTCTATACCTTCTTTTATATCTCTTGTTGATTCAGAGTTTAAATCGTAAGCTTCTTCTAAAATAGCATGAGCAAGTACTGTTGCTGTAGTAGTACCATCACCGGCCTCTGTTACAGTTTTTTTAGCTGCTTGCTTTAAAAGTGTTGCACCCATGTTTTCTACTGGGTCTAATAATGTAATAGCTTCTGCTACGGTTACACCATCTTTTGTGATAATAGGTTGGCCGGCACCATCTTCTAACATAACACACTTACCACTAGCCCCAAGTGTGGAGCTAACGGCTTGTGTAAGTTTTGTAATACCAGCAAATACATTATCTTTAGCATTTAAGCCGAAGCTTAAATTTTTAACAATTGCATTTGACATAATTTAATTTAATTTGATTTATTGATATTATTTAAACGTTTTAACTACTTTAGGACCTTTTAAAAAATCCACTTTCTTTTGATAGTGTTCTACACTGCCATCAATAGCGGCTTCTGCAGCTTTTATAGTTTCACGTCTTGTTACATCGTACCACTTGTCTTCTTCTTGTGGGTCACGGTGTTCGGTTTGAAAATAACCATTAGGTAACTGTACTATTCTCCAATGTTTTTTCTCGGATAAGTGTTTCCATATTTTAATAGTTTCTTCGGTAATCTGCGGTTGTTGGGGTTGTCCCATACTTGTGGACAACGAATAAAAATAAGTCATCGTTTTTTGGTTTTAAGGGTTAAACATTATTTTTTGGTTTATACCGCCTCGCTAAGCAGTATAGGTTTAATTATAGTATCACTTGTTTTTTTAAAAACTTACACTATTCTGCTGGTGGCGGAGTAGGCTTTTGCCATGTAAAGTATAAATCTTCGTTTACTGGTGTTATTTGAAGTTTAATATTATCTTCAATTGATTTAGCCATAGCTGGTACATCTAATGCACCTTCAAGCCATCCTATTACTACAGCTTCAAAAGCTTCTGTGTCTGAGTAAGGCACAAAAGGTTCTCCTTTTACATAATTAAAACCTTGAGCACCAATTTGACTTGAGTAATATGTTTTTCCTCCAGATTCTTCAGAACCTGAGTATGTCCAATGCACTGTGTATATTACGTTATCCTTACCTTCAGCTTGAATATGTGCGTTCATTTGATTAATTGACCATTTATAAGTTATTGCCATTTTTATTTATTTTTTAAAATTTCTATTTCTGTTTTTAGTTCTTGTATTGCGCCAACTAATAATGGCACTAATTTACTATTATCAACAAACTGATACTGTGGTTCGCCTTTGTCGTTAACTTTGTCTTTTTCGCCTGAAACAGCTTGTGAATACACTTCTTGTAATTCGTGTGCAATAAAGCCCTCAACAGTATTGTCTTTGTGTTTTTTTAAGTTGTATTGACTAGGTTTTAATTGACTAACTCTATCTAAAGCACCAGTCATTGGGACTATGTTTTCTTTTAACCTGTAATCGGATATGCTGTTAAATGAAACACCCCCTGAATTACTTTGGACATTACCTGTTACTCCATTTGTTGAATCTCTAAAATTTACTAATGTCTGTAAAGCAGTTGACGATGTACCTAAGTTCAATTGACTTGAAGCTGTACCAGTATCTAGCACAAAATAAGTGTATGTGTTTGCTGCTGATGTCGTACCAAATAAAATAGTTCCATCATTTCTCGCTGCAAAAACATTTGTATCAGCTGAGTTTCTTGTAAGTATTTGAAAATTATTTGTACTTGTATCTTTACCTTTTATGAAAGTTCTAACTGAGGTGTCTGAAGTTACTCCTATCCCTAAGTTTCCAGAACTATCAACTTCTAACCTTGTAGCACCTGCTGTATTATCATATAATAGAAAAGAATCTGAAACTCCACCGTGAACACCTAAACGATATTCTCTAGCATCATTTTTAAATCCTACTTGTACTATAGAATTTGTACCAGTATCTTCTAAAAGTAATTTTGATGTTGGAGAAATCGATCCAATTCCTACGTTTCCATCATTTTGAATAACCATTCTTGATACACTATTTAATCTATCAAAAAACTCTAAATCTGAACCGGCACTTATATTGGTACCTATTTCCCATCTATTTTCTTGTGTGCCACCTACATTAGAATTAAACCAAATTGAAGCATTTTGATTAACAGTTGTAGACTGAACATGAATAATAGCTGTAGCGCCTTCTACATGAAGTTTTCGAAGAGGAGCAGTCGATCCAATTCCTACGTTTCCATCGCTTCTTACTAGAAACAAACTATTTCCACTACTATTAGCAGCTTCAAAAGAAAAGTCAGCATTTGTATTAGTTAAACCTCTTGTGCTTAATCTTACTGTAGATGTCGGAGGTCCTCCAATACCAACCCTACCTGAACTGTCAATACGCATTCTTTCTGTTAAAGTTGTAGCATTTCCTGTTTCGAATGTTAATCCTGCCACACCTGCAAAGGAACTTTCATTTACTGCGTTAATCTTAGCCACTACACCAACACCTTGATCACTAGGGTCATTTTGGTTAAATTCTAAAGACCCTAATGTTTGTACTCCTAAAGATGTGTCTGTATTATCTAACCTTAAAGTAGGAACGCTACCTGCAAACGTGGCATTTCCCGTTCCTCCATATAATTGTATGTTTGCGGCTTGTGCGCCAGACCATACATAAAGCTCACCATTATCACTAGCATCTTTTGAAACAGAAGCAACTAATCCATCATCATCAGCAACAACCCTGAATATATCGGCAGCATCAGTATCAGTTGATTTAGCAGTTAAAACATAAGAAGATGCGCTTGTAAAAGTACCAGTACCAGCAAAAGTTGCATTGTTACTAGTATTTATTGTTAAAGCAGGACTCGCGGCGTTTCCATCAAGAGCAATAGCTATTGGTACAGAAGAACTTGTACTACCAAAAGTAGCATATCCATTGCTTGTTAGAGCAAATGTAGTTCCAAATAAACCTTGTGTACCTGTTACTCTACCAGTAGATGTTATAGCACCTGAACCATCTACAGTAAATTTTTCTGTACCGTTATTTCTAAATTTATAACTTAAACCATCGGGGCTGTTAAAATTAACAGCACCACCATCCATACCTATATGAACCTTTTGTGTATTAGCGCTTCTTTCAATAGTTAAGCCAGCGTCAAAACCACTATCATCTTGTTGTTTTATAGATATTTCTTTAGATGATATTGTTCCTGCGAAAGTTGCATTGTTATTTGCTGTATCTATTTCAAAAGCTTGATCGCTAGTTGCTTGATTGTAAATATAAAAATCATTATCGTTTTTTATACCTACATCCCACTTACTGACATTACTATTTGTTCTAAAACGTATAACACCATAACCATCTGTGAAAGCGTCAACATTAAAAGCAATACCACCTGATGGTGTATTAAAAGTACCAATACCATCTACAGTTAAAGCTCCTCCAACAGTAAATGATATACCACTTGCTGTAGATGTAGCTCCAGTAAGCACGCCTCCAGCTAAAGGTAAATACGCGCCTACAATAGTGCTTTGATCAACCCATGTTGGTGATGTGTTACCATTTGATTTTAATAATTGGCCTGAAGTTCCTGATTGATCATTAAATTTTATGGCACCAGTACTTTCAACCGCAAATAAACCATTAATATTAGATAACTTTGCCATCTATTTATTTTTAAGTATTTCAATTTCAGCTTTTAGTTCTTGTATTGATTTAATTAATGGTGCTATTAGTGCTTGATAATTAACCCCCTCGACTTGCAAACCTTTAGATTCATCTTTCATATCAATTTGAGAATATGTAACAAACCTATTATCAATCATATCTTCAGCAATTAATCCAACACTTTCCGCATCATCTTCTTTCATTTTAAACTTAACTGGACTTAGAGAATTTATAAAATCTAAACCTATATCAATTGGTTCAATATCTTTTTTATATCTTTTTGATGATGATAATTTTCTAATAAAGCCACTCCCATCAACTCCAATAGCAGTAGCAGTAGCAGTAACACCAATTCCAGGTATTTTTATATTTCCATCTCCTCTAACTATAAACAATTCTGAACTTTTAGCTCCATTATCAATATACAATGCACTATCGTTTCCTGAAGCTGCACTCAAATAAATACCATTATCAAAGTCAGAATCTACTCTTAATTGGTATGCTACTTGTGTTAAACTACCTGAACCTATGTTAATATTTCCTCCAGATGTTATACGCATTCTTTCTGTTAAAGAACCAGCATCAGCCCTTGTGCTAAATTTTAAGCTTCCACCTGTTCCTGTAGCACTTGGATCATTTATAGCGGTTAAACTCACAAGTACTCCACTGTTAGTTGCATCTGTACTTATAAATTTAAGTTCCCCTACTTGGTTTCCTCCATAAGTTCTATTACCTGCTAATTCTAATATACCCCATCTTTCAGCAGTAGGAGAAGCTATCGTAAGAACTCTTGTTCCTGCAACATTACCTATATCAGGCGAAGTCGTTCCTATTCCTACGTTTCCATCATTTAAAATTATAATTCTTTGGCTGCCACCAGTAGAAAATGTAAGATCACCTGCAAATTGATCACCTGATTTTATTTGTGCTTGTGTATCAATTGTTCTACCTATTGTAAATGTTGCTGCTGATCCACTTGTAGATGATAAGAATAATCCAGCGCCACTCTTTGCAATTGAAACATCACCAGTGAATGAACCAATGCCAGCGTCTATTCTTGTAAATGCAGTAAGTTCTAAGAAAAATCCTTCATTAAACATTGTACCTGCCGCACCAATATTATAACTATTACCACTTCCAGGTACAATATGTCCAGCCGATGTTATTCGAATTTTCTCTGTAAAATTACTCCCATCAGTTCTGTTAAAAAACGCAATATCACCTGTTTCAGAACTTACAGATGTTGCAAGACATCTAATTGATCCATAGGTTGTGTTATTGCTGCCAGCATCTAAACCAGTAAAATTTATAATACCAACATTATCATCATCGTGCGCCCCTCCTGGTCTTTCGTGTGTCAAATCTAGTTGTGCACCTGCAGCACTATCATTAATTGAGGTTAATTGTAAAAGATCACCACTACCAGCTATTCTAACTAAACGACCATTATTATCGTCGCTACCGATTGATACATTTCCAGAACTGTCGACATGCATTCTTTCAGTACCTGCTGTACCAAAACTTAAATTACCACTAGCTTCTTGATTATAAACTCTAAAATCATCACTGTTTAAACCTATTCTAGCACCTACAGTAGCTACGTTACTTTTAAACCAAGCATACACAGTTCCATCAGGACCATCCATTTGTAATCTATAATTATTATTAGCTGTTTGATTAATCAACAAATGACCTCCATCGGTTACAATGAGTTTATTACTTATATTAGATAAATTAGCCATATTAATTATTTTCTAATTCTTTTATTCTAGCTTCTAGTTCTTGTATTGATTTTATAAGTATTGGTACTATTTTTGAATAATCAACACCTTGTGGATTAATACTTTCATCTTCATTTATAGCATCTTTTTCTCCACCTACTGCATCTGGTATAACTTCTTGAAGCTCATGCGCTAATACTCCATAGCTTCTACTTTCATCTACTTTCCATTTAAAATCATAAACAGGTATTTTAGAAATTTTTTCTAAACCATTAAAATTTTGTAAATCTTCTTTTAATCTATAATCTGAAGATGTATAATAAGTTGTAGATGACCCATCAAGAGCAATCCTACCTACTTGACCGTTTGGATTATAAAATGCCTGCATAGTCATAGCACTAGTAGATGTAGTTCCTTGAAATAAAGTCCTTCTTCCATTTGATTCAACTCCAAATGCAGAGCCAGTTCCACCTGTAGCTCCTGCAACTGAAGTATTACCAAATATTATATGCCCACCGCCAGTTAATACTAATTGATCTGAGTTAGCGTCTCCATCAACACAAAGTTTCATTAATGAATCAGTGTTAGTGTATGTTGGGTTTGATGTTATTTTTGCAACTGTAGTATTAGATTGATCATAATCTATTACTAATCCTAAACTTGCCGCGCTTCCACCTATTTTAAGTACACCATCTTCATCAGAACTACCCGCTGTTATAATTTGAAGATCAGCGTCAGGAGCATTTGTATTAATTCCAACTTTTCCATCACTTGTAATTCGCATTTTTTCTGTAGGTGAACCTCCATTTGATGTGCTAAAATATAAATCACCTGTTCTATTTCCTGCGCTTGTAGTTACTCCAGATATATTAGCAAAAGTAGCATTAGTTCCCCCGTTATTAGAACTCCATCTAATTGGATAACCTGCATTAATATTTGAACTCGCATCATACATTCTTAAATAACCTGCTTTAATTTCTAATTTGTCTCCAGGCGAAATCGTTCCAATTCCTACTCTGTCATTAACAAAATCAATAGACATTGTGTCAGTACTTCTATATGAATTACCTCTAAATGAAAATACATTATTTGTGCCTACCCCTTCACCAATAGTAAAATACTTACCTGTACTAGGATTATCAAATCTTATATTAGCACCAGCAGCTTGAGATAAATTTAAAAGAGCATTAGGCTGAGAGTTTCCCATTCCAATACCAACATTCCCACCAAATGGGTTTATATTAATAGCTCCAGCAGTACTACCCGTATTATCTACACTTTGTATATATCCATCAGTTGTACCTCTATTACCAAAAAACATACCATACGTTGAACCATTTCTATATGGATATAATTCCATTGTTGCATAGGTAACTGACTCTGCTAAAGTTGCGGCGGTTCCTGTAACATTAAACGATACCCCAAGTTTACTTCTAGTTCCTGCTGGTGTTGTGTTACCAATTCCTAAATATTTACCAGAAGCTAGTATTACATCTCCTGCAAAAGTTGCATCACCAGATTCTAATATTTTTAATAATTCAGTGCCACCACCACTTGCTGCGTTTGTATAGAATGCAAAATATCTTGATGTGTCGTCATTATCCGTATCAATATTAAATGTCATATTTTCAAAAGCATTAATATTAGCAGATGATGTGTCGGCAACACCTAAAGTTAAAACACCACTAATAATATCAACATTTGAATCAGTAATAGTAACTCTATTAGCATCGTTTGTTCTTATGTAAACTGTATCATTATGATTAGCGCTTGTCGTGGAACCTAAAAATAAATCAGTACCATTTACGTCAAGAGCCATTTTTGTACTTAAGTACAATCTATCATTACCATATATATCTCCTGAAAAAGTTGCATCACCACCACTAGATATAATTAATCTATCATCGTTTGCTCCAACATCAAAAATACTAAAATTACTAGAACCAGATATAGCAAATCTATATGTTTTAAGACCAGTTCTAGTCATATCAATCATATCTGCACCAGCTGATTCAATATCTAATTCACTTGGACCTGTATTGTTTTTATTTAAACCTACACCTGAGCTAGATACTCGTAATACGTTATTTATATTAGATAAATTAGCCATATTTTATTTTAATTCATTACAACTACAGCGTCTTGTTTTCCAAATCCTAAATCTATTGTAATACCAATTTCTTGACTAGCAACTCCAACTGGCGTAATATTACACTCAATAGCATCACCAGCCGAACCTGATACATCAAATACAATATTATAATCTGCAGTTCCACTACCGCCTAATGCTGGTCCTGTATCTATTATTTTATTATAATATATTGAAGCGTCTGTAAGACCATATTTTTTAACAACTGTATATTTTTTACAAGTTGATGTTCCACTACCTGTTCCACCACCTGTAAACATTACATCAAACGCCATAGCGGCACCTGTTGCTCTAGTAATAGTGAAAGCTATAGCGCTTGCGCCAATAGATCCAGTCGTATATACTTTACTAAATTGACCACCTTTTGCAGTACCACCACCACTACCACCTCCACTTGAAGGTGTTTCTATAACATTACCTGATGAATCAACTGCTAAGTTATAAGCTTCTGTTCCGGTGTTATTACCAGATCCGTAATCCGGAATTACTACTTCACCTGTACTTTTTAATGTTAAGTTTGTAGTACCTAAAGATGTCGCTTTAAAGTTTAAATGGTAACTTGAATCATTATCTATACTCCATATTCCAGTAGTTCTATTTAAGGTAATAAGAGTATCAACAGCATTTGAATTTATATTTAAACCAGATCCGTTTACTTGTGAAATACCAGTTGTTGTTGTACCTGTGTTTGTGGTTTCAAACTTTTTAGAACCATCATAATATAAATCTACACTGCCATCAGTTGTAAATTCAGCCATTTTTTCTGCGGATGGAGGTAAATCTTTGCTTATAACAACACTACCTGATGCGGTTGATATTCTTAATGGGCTTCCATTATTATATATTCTATTTTCAGTACCTGTACCATATATGTGCATATGACCATTTGTACTAAATCTTATTTTAGCATCATCAATTAAATCAATTCCTCCGCCACCAGCGTCATTTACGTTTACTTCTATTTTTGTGCCACCTGTATCGTTACCATTGGCTAATACTTGAGCTAAAGTTTCATTACCTAAATCTACAATATTTGCTATAGTAGCTTTCTTAACACTATTTATAGCGCTACCACCTGCTTGATCACCAAATATTAAGAAATCACCTGAAGCAGGAGTTTCTGTTGTTGCAGCTTCTATAAAGTTTTTAATTGTACCAGAATTATCACTATCATCATATCTTATATTTACTGTTAATGTATCTGTCGCACTAGCCGCTGTAACAATACCAGTTCCTCCTGCTATTGTAGCAGTGTTTCCAGAAGTTATAGCTTGACTAGACCCTGAATCACCAGCTAATGTCCATGATGTATAATTATCTAAAGGTAGTTGAGAAATTGTACAATTTTTTATTTCATGAGTTGAACCACCAGTTATATCATTAAACCATATTTCATCTGTAGCAACAGGTGTTGAAGTTGATGCCGCGTGAATAGCATTACCTATACCAGAATAAGTTATAGCTACTGTAGGAACAGCAGCTGTACCAGCTACAGTAATACCGGTTGAACCTGTTATACTTGTAACCACACCAACTGTTGGCGTTGTCCATGTGTTTGCCACACCTGCACCTCCACCTGAAGTTAATACTTGACCAGCAGAACCATATGTAGCACCACCTAATCCTATACCAACATTAAAGATACCTGTTGAAACAAAAGTAGTTGGCCCGTTTAATGTAATAGTGTCAGCCGCAGCATCGTCACCAAGTATTGTATCACCTTGTACTGTTAAATTACCGTTAGTACCTATAGTTACTGTTGTACCATCATCAGATATAAGACCTGTGCCCAAAGTATTTGTTGCTGTCCATTTAGCTATTTTATTTGCTGCACCAGATCCCAATACTTCATTTGATTGATCTAGCTTTTGCCACTCGTCTGTAGCAGAACCATTTGCAACATAGATACACCAGTCGCCTACGGCCCAAGGAGATAGTTGAGTACCACCACCACCGTTAGGTTCTGCATTACCAGCTGTTGAAACTATATAGAAATGTCCATTTACTTTTGTAGAAGCCTGTGTTAAGTCAGGATTACCACCATCACTCGATCCACCTTCAGCAGAGTTTCTAGCATCCCATGTTCCTTCATATGCTAAACCTGTTGTCGATGTTATTTGTCCTTGTAATTTTGCCATCGCAGCAAGTATAGTATCTGAAGCTGCAATTGCACTAGACGTAGGAGTTGGTAAGTTGGTTAAAGCTTTTGCAGTTACTGTTGTATCTGCTAAAGTAGTTGTTAAAGTTATATCGCCACCATCTGTATAAGTTACAGCATTACTACCTACACCTTGCGTTGCTCCAGAACCAGCATCAAGCTGTATTGTTCCAGCAGTAGCTAAAGCAGTTGCTGTACTAGCATTACCAGTTAAAGGTCCTACAAAAGCAGCTGATGTAATACTAACATAACCTGTGTAAGTACCAGATGATCCTGTAAATGTTCCATCTGTAAGTACACCACCAACTTCTAACTCACCACCTATAGCTACTTTACCAGTTGCACCGCCTGCAAACGTAAAGCCTGTAGCACCAGATATTGTATCTGCATCTGACCAAAATGTAACTTGATTAGCAGCACCAGAACCATCTGGATTACTACTACTAATTCTTAATTCTTTACTAGCGTTATCCCAAGCAGTTGATATACTACCTACACCTACAAAATCAATTGTGTCACCACTTTGAACAGTATAAGGACTACCAGTTCCACTATCAGCTTCTATAATCCAAGTATACAAAGGAGCTTCTGTAACCCAATTTGTACCAGTACCTGTTGAAGATAATAACTGACCTGAAGTACCGACATCACCACTTGAGTCTTGATAAGTACCAGAGTTTAATAAATTAACAAAAGTACCAGAACCAGTTGCTTCAAAATCACCTGTTGTTTTAGCACCACCGGTTAATACTTCAAATTTTTTCGTACTATTAAAATCTAACTCTACACCTGCTACACCGTTTAATTCTACTTTTGTTGCGGTTGCTGATGTAGTTAATTTTATACTACCAGCGGCAGCACTGTTTGTTAATTCAATATCACCCTTTGTATTTGTTATTTTAAAATCTGAACCATCATGCTCAACAGTTGCATCACTACCACTCCCCATTATAATTTTTGATGTATCGGTAAATGTAATGTCATCCGCAGCAGAAACAGCGATATCGGTTCCACCTGTTGTATTACCAACAGCTAAAGTAGCTGCTAAAGATTCAGCACCAGATGGGTTACTATCAACGTATGTTTTAATTGCAAGTGTGCTTGCTATGTTTGTATTTGAAGCTCCAGCTAAAGTTGTACTTGTAATAACATTAGTTCCAGATATAGCACCGTCTATTACTAAAGCAGTTAAAGCACCTAGTGAAGTTATGTTTGGTTGAGCAGCTGTTTGAAGAGTACCTGTTATAGCTGTGGACGTGAAAGCTGTAAATCCAGTTCCTACACCACCTGATATAGACATTGTACCATCTGTAAATGTACCTGCTGTAAAAGTACCTGTACCTTGAACGTTTGTAAAGTTTGTTGCCGGTTGAGCAAGGGCATCACTACTAATAGCAAGTACTGCACCTAGACCGGTTGCACCACCTTGCACAATGTCTACAATACTTTGTATAGTAAAGTTTTTAGTTGGTTTACCATCACCGTTTACATCTGTTCCTAAAACTAAATCATCAGCTGAAGGCGTTACGGTGGGATATGAATATATTATTGCCATGTTATATTAGTTTTGAAATTGTTATTTGTGCGTTAGGTATAGTTGTCCAACTGTTGTTATTTTGTTTTTGAAACAAAGTACCGTCATTAGAACCAGAGGCATCCCTTACCATTTGATAAACGTGGTATGTACCGGTTTGTGCAGCTGTTATATTTACCATTTGAGTTATTACAACTCTTGTTCTATCAGTGCTTTCTTGTACTTTATAAGCTTCACCTGTTGTAGGACCAACTTGATTGGTGCCATCATAGGTTCTGAATATAGTAAACAGTGTATTGTTTTGAGTACCGCCTAAAAAATACTCTTGAGTTACGTAATAAGTACCTGATTTTAGCCATGTAACCTTGCCATCAGCACCAATAGTTACATTGAGTGATGTAGAGTTGGCTTGGCCAAAAATTATTTGATGTACTGTGTTTGTTGAAGAAGGACCTTGTGAAGCTGGGATACCAGCAACACCACTATCATTACTAGATGATGTAAATTGCTGTGTGAATTGCTGATCTACAAGTGTTTTTATGTCCGTGAAGTTAAATTGACATGTTGGATTACCAGTTACTATGTTTCCCGCGCTGTCATATACGTTAGATCCTAGTACTTTATCACCTAATTGTGGTGTTAGTACAGGATAAGTGGAGATTTGTGCCATATTTTTTTTTATTTATATTCTGTCTACAGGGTAAACATGTGAATTTAGGTTATTTCTCTAGCGGACTTTGGTTGAAGCGCACTATGATTAGTAATATTACATGTTTTTGCTCAGGTTTACTCTTATATATAAAGGTATATTTTAAGAGTGTGACAATAGCCTGTTACTATTATATATTTAATAGCTAATGTCACTGTTTTTTATTGTGCATATAGAAGTATGGTGTTGCCACTACCCTCTGCACTCCGCAGCATTTTACCAAAACGACTTTGGTTTACAAGGCCTCCCCATGTTTTCTTACGTTTGACTAAAAGTTTTTAGGTTTTTACTGTATTTCGTCAGACTATTCACGTTTTACTATGTATAAACTAACTTTATATTATTACAAAGTAAATACGAGTACACTTGGATAATATATATGTAACAAATAAAAAAATATACAACATGAATTACTTACTAGAAAATGCACTCGTTGAAATTATTAAACAAATTAAATTAGAATATCCATATGACAATACAATGTGTAGAGATAAATACAATGAGACAATACAAGATTATTTATATCAAGAAATAATAAGTAATTTATAATATGTCACTTGACAGTGTGGTATACATACATACAAATATAATACAATAAACAATACTACACTAACATACAAACTAAATACGACAACAATTGGATAATATAATAAAGAAAACTAATAATAATAAATAATAATAATATGACTAAAATAACTTCAAAAAGATTTGTAATAAGAAAATCACTAATCGGAAAAAATGTAACTATCGAATTTACTAACAAAAAAGGTACTACATACACTTATAATCACGACAAAGCGTTCAACATTATGAAATCAAACTTAGAAAAAATGAATTGTTTTCAAAAATACAAATCATACACTGCTACTAATAATATTCCAGTAGTACTAAGAAATGTAGAATTAGTATAACAACTAACTACACTGCGAGTTCCACTTGTTTCTAACAGTATAAATTGCGAATGAGTACAGACATAATGGTTAATGTGAGTTCGATTCTCACCATGTCTACTAACTATAAATAATTAAATATGAATAACAATAGAAATTTAACTGACTTACAAAAGTCTAACGTAATACTAACTCTAATAACTATAGTAGCACTATCTTACTATTTTGTAAATGTAATAGCAATATGATTTACACACACAAACTAAATACGATTATTAATGGATAATAATAATATGAAATACAGAAATATAAAATATAGTTATCACGAGTGGAAAACGTGGACAGGTAAATTAGCTACAGGTTATCACTGTGAAGACAAAGCTTTGCTAAAAGGTCTTAATACAGTGTCGTTCGGTACTAAAACTATCAATGAAATGCAAGAAACTATTGATGACTATATTGATAACAGGCAAGAACACCTTGATGATCAACAGCAATATGACTTGGCTGAACTAGAATTTATGAATAAATACGGAACTTTAAATGCAGATTAACTATGAAATATAAAAGTAAATGGCAACTCGAACAAGAAGCGCTTGAAAATGCGTTCGCTAGACAACTACTAGTCGAGTATAATATCAAAGAAGTTACAACACAAAGACAAGCTAAAAATGGCACAAGAGAGTTTGAGTTTCCTGTTCCATGTCACCCAACTCACTACAAAAGTAAAGGTAATTTAAGATTAGCAGTGTTTCAAAGTGGTACAGTAAGAAAACAAAACGGTACTTACTCACCATATCAACTAAATAAAAAATACAAGCAGAATAAAAGAACCACTTTCTTAACCGAAAATGGTTTAGAAACTAGAAAATATACAGGTGTAGCAAGAGCTCACATATGGTCTCAACTTGCAAGACTACAATATATGCTAGAATATTATCTAAAAAATTACAAAATAGATAGTTGTGCATACAGTGGTTTACCAAGTACAAACAGTTATACAAACTAAATACGATAAATAACGGATAATAATTATATATGAAAAAAATAAAATTCAATAAAGAAACGGGTAATGCTATTATCGAAACAGATAATGGTTACAAAGCT
>PANU01000064.1 GCA_002707745.1 Flavobacteriaceae bacterium | reverse complement strand
CTGTTGTCTCTCTGTTGCGTATGCGTCAATGCCTATATTTTTATGTGTGCTTTATAATAGTATCATTCGGTAAAAAAATTTCATAAAAAAAGCGCCCGTTGGTTTGGACGCTGTATATAATTGCTGTTTTAAAGTTTATTTTATCTCAAAAAAAGTTACATAACGCCCTGTACCGTGAAATTGAATCTTGTATCGCACGATATTCCCACTGAAAATTCAGTCCTATTGGGTGTTTATGTAAACTTGTAGTTCTCATATAAGGGCAAATATGATAAAAAATGATGCGGTTCTCAAAATTAATGTCGTGATTTAGACTGATTCAAAGTGATTTTACCCTAAAAGCAGCCCAAATTTTAACTTCCAATACGGAACTTTTTCTTCAAAATATTCGAAATAGGTTTTTAAGCCTTCAGGATTTTCAAGCTCCTGTTTCGCTTTTTGTATTGCTGAAATTTCTTCAGAAGTTATAAATTGAAGTACATCTATTTTATGACCCAACTCCTGCATTTTTAAAAAATGCCCATAGACCGTATTTTCTGAAATTCCTCTTTTTTCTGAAATTTCAGCAACCGAAAATCCTTTTTCAAATAATTCCATACTACGTTCGTGGGTTGCTAGGTTACTTTCCAACGCATCCTGATGTTTGGCAATTACCTGTAAAAATACATCGGCATATTTTTCAAGCTTTGCGCGTCCTACGCCACTAATTTCAGCAAACTCTGAAACAGTTCTCGGCAATTTCTGCTCCATATCTTCCAAACTAGCATCACTGAAAATTACATAGGCAGGCACGCCGGCTTCGGTCGCTAATTTGGTGCGAAGCGTTCGTAATTTTTCAAACAAATCTTTACGTGTCGATTTCTTTTTCGTCTTTTTGGTTGTTGTCTCCACAGGTTGAATAAGATCTGCAAGACGTACTTTTTTGCCTTTAAATAATATTTGTTTGGCTAATGGAGTGAGTACTAATCGCCCATTTTCGTGAAACCAGATTTCCAACACGCCCTGGTTTAATAACTGTATCACATACTGCTGTAAATCTTTCCAGGGAATATCTTTTGCAGCACCAAATGTTTTTAAGGTTTGATAGCCTTTATCAACCACCTGTGCATTTTGCGAACCACGCAATACATCTAGCACCATTCCCATGGCCTCTTGTTCTTGTAAACGTGCCACAGCCGAGCATACTTTTTGCGCAATTAGTGTCCCGTCTATAAAGTTAGGCGGTGTTTTACAGATGTCGCAATTACCACAATCCTGAGTTACGTGTTCGCCAAAATAATTGAGCAACGCTTTACGACGGCAACTCAAGGCTTCGGCAAACTGTTGCATGCGTTCCAGTTTTGCCAGTTGAAAAGTTTCGGTTTGGGTACCTTCGGCAAATTTCCGAAGCATAATTACATCGGCAAAACTGTAGAACATCAATCCGTGTGCGGGTAGTCCATCCCGACCGCCTCTACCAATTTCCTGGTAATAGCCTTCGATATTTTTAGGCATGTTGTAATGAATTACCCAACGCACATTGCTTTTGTCAATTCCCATTCCAAAAGCAATGGTTGCAACAATTATTGGTGTTCTGTCATTAATAAAGTCGTCCTGAATCTGGCTTCGCTCTTCGGCTTCAATCCCAGCGTGATATGCCTGGGCTTTATATCCTTTTGCCACAAGTTTAGCAGCTACGTTTTGGGTACTTTTTCGGCTTAAACAATAAATAATCCCACTTTGGGTTTCTTTTCCTTTCAGAAACCGTAAGATCTGCTGCATTCGCTGTTGTCCTGGGCGCACATCCAGATACAAATTGGGTCTATCGAAGGAAGAAACAAATCGTCTAGCATCTTCCACCCCTAATTGCCTTACAATGTCATCTTGTGTAGCACGATCTGCGGTTGCGGTTAAGGCAATAACAGGTGTTTGTGGAAATTCACTTGTAACCTACTTAATTGTGTATAAGCAGGTCTAAAATCGTGTCCCCAGGCAGAAATGCAATGCGCTTCGTCTACTGCAATTAAGGAAATTTCGATTTTTTTAAAATAGCCGGTTAGGCTCCATAAACTTTCAGGAGCAACGTAAAGCAATTTTAATTGTCCGGTCTTTACTTTGTTTAATACTTCTTCCTGTACTTCTGGTTCTTGGCTACTATTATAATACGAAGCTGCAATTCCGTTAGCATTTAATGCATCTACCTGGTCCTTCATTAAAGCTATTAACGGAGAAATAACAATAGCCATTCCTTCCAACACCAAGGCAGGCAACTGGAAACACAACGATTTCCCACCACCTGTAGGCATAATTGCTAAGGAGTTATTACCTGCCAAAACATTTTCAATTATCTCTTCCTGGTTAGGCCGAAATGTGTCAAAACCGAAATGGGTTTTTAGGAGGTTCTGGATGGTAGGAGATGGTCTTTTTGTAGTGGAATTCATTGTGGTAAAATTACATAATATTTGGGTTTTGGGAGCCGGCCCTTCGGTACAATCCCCACAAAATGCCCAAAAGCATTTTATCGGGATCACTCAGGAACCTTTTATTGTTAGTTTTCATTAAACTATCGGAAGTGTTTTTTTGATAATCCTTTTAAGTTTTTTTCATTGCCACTGATGAGAGCTTCTTTCTTTTTTCTTGACCACTTTTTTAATTGGTGTTCTCTTTCAAAAGCATAGTCTATTCGAGTAAAAATTTCTATATACACTAAATGAACTGGTAATCTTTCGGAAGTGTAAATGGCTCCATCGCCATTACAATGTTGCCAAAAACGTAAACCGACATCTTTTGTGCTCCCTACGTAATAAGAATTGTCGCTACATTTAAGAATATATACGTATGAATTTGCCATCGATTTTGCATTGCGGCTCTTCAGTACAATTTTTAAAATACTTGGCAAAGCCAAATTTTTTAAAAATCACTCAGGAACCTTTTATTGTTAAGTTATTTTAACCATTGTAAAAACTGCTCTAGAACCTTTATTTTAGAATTTTAACCAAGACTTCCTAATTTAAGGTAGCTGAGTGATTTTAAATAAAAGGCGCAGAAGAGCGCCTTTTATTTAAAATAGTATCGAAGCAGCCGGTACTACTTACTCAGCATCAACAATTCATTACACAACACCTCTGTGATGTAATGTTTGGTTCCTTCTTTATCGTCCCAGGAACGGTTAGTGAGTTTGCCTTCTATAGCTATTTCCTGGCCTTTGGTTACATAATTTTCTACCACATTTACCAGACCTCCTTTTACCACTATATTATGCCAGTAGGCACGTTCTACTTTTTGACCATCTTTGTCTTTGTAGCTGTCGTCTGTGGCCATAGAGAATTTGGCCATTTTGTTGCCGTCTTTAAAGGTTACAATTTCCGGGTCCTGCCCCAATCTTCCAATCAACTGTACTTTGTTTCTAAGTGCGTTCATAATTTCTAAATTTTAATGTTTAACAGTTAAGTTATTTTCCAGAGTCGGTCTGGTAGCCGTCGTTGATTTGTTTCAACAGTGCAAATATGAGACAGGCTAAAAATTATAGTCGGTTGGGAAATGTTTATAGTCGTTTATAAATGTTTGTAAGCATTTGTTTCGGGTTATTATACTGCTATCAATAGCAACATTGGAGTATATAAAATTTGTATCTTGTAGAAAAATTTATTGGCTATTGTAAGTAAAAGTCGGAAAAATAGAAGAATAGAAAATAAAAACAACACCGTGAAGATCTCGCAAGCTCCCATAATAGTTTCACAAGAGTATCAAGCTACACCACTCGAAGTTTGGAACGCAATTACACGCCCACAACAAATGCGTAAATGGTATTTTGAACAAATAATAGATTTTAAAGCACAGGTAGGTTTCAAGACTCAGTTTACCATTCAACACAACAATCGAACCTTTACGCACCAGTGGGAAATAACAGAGGTTATCCTTCAAAAAAAGTTGAGTTATAGTTGGCAGTATAAAGAATATCCCGGACTAGCACGCGTAGATTTCGAACTACTTCCTGCTGAAAACGGCGTTACCCTCACCCTCACCAACACCGTAACAGAAGATTTTCCTGACAACATCCCCGAATTTACAAGGGAAAGCTGTTTGGGGGGATGGCAGTATTTTATCCAGCAACAACTAAAAAATTATTTGGAGTAAATTGTGAGCTGTTTACTATCTTACAAACAAAACAAACCACTATGGTAACCAAACCTGAACCTTATATCTTAGGTACCGATGCACAGGAATTACACCGCTTGGGAATACAACATCAAATCTGGGCAAGTGAAGCTCAAAAAGGGTGGGATCTTGCGGGTTTTAAAGCCGGACAAACTATTTTAGATTTAGGCTGCGGCCCTGGTTTTTGTAGTAAAGAGCTAGCATATATGGTAGGCGAGAACGGGAAAGTGCTAGGCGTAGATCTGGACGAAGGCTATATACAGCATCTTACACAAGTAGCAGATTTGTACCATGTAAATATGGATGGAATTTGTTCAGACTTTAACGATTTACAATTACCTAACAACTCGCTGGACGGCATGTATTGTCGTTGGGCATTGGCCTGGATTCCCAATCCAAAAGAAATTTTACAAAAAGTTTATACCGCTTTAAAGCCTGGTGGAAAAATGGTCCTACACGAATATTACGATTGGAGCACCCACCAGACCCAACCACAACTCCCCGGACTTAACAAAGCAATTGCAGCTTGCCTAAAAAGTTTTAAAGACCAAAAAGGTGAAATAGATATTGGAAGAGAACTTCCCACCATGCTAACGGAACTAAATATGAATGTAACAAGCATCCGATTAATGCCAAAACTGGGTACTCCGGAAAATCTGGTCTGGCAATGGCCTAAAACGTTTTATCGAAGCTACTTTCCACGACTGGTAAAAATGGGACTTTTAACCGAAGATGAGACAAAACAGGCTTTTAAAGATCACAAAACACTGGAAAAAGATAAAAACACAACTCTTTTCTGCCCAATGATGGTAGAAGTAATTGCTGAAAAATAATTTGTATTTTCATAGTTCAATAAAAAACTATGAGCCACTACCATATTACTTCCAAAGAACAATACAAACAAGCCTATCAGGAATCGGTTGAAAATCCTGAAGAGTTTTGGTCCTCTATCGCCGAAAATTTTCAATGGAATAAAAAGTGGGACACAGTGCTCAATTTCGATTTTTCCAAACCTGAAATCAACTGGTTTCAAGGTGCAAAACTTAACATTACTGAAAACTGTATAGACCGCCATCTTTTTGAACGAGGGAACAAAACGGCACTCTTGTTTGAGCCTAATAACCCCTCTGAGGGTGCAGAACACATCACCTATCAGCAATTACACGACCGTGTGTGTAAAATGGCAAATGTTCTAAAAAACCAGGGAATTAAAAAGGGAGATCGGGTATGCCTTTATTTACCCATGATTCCCGAGTTGGCAATTTCGGTACTGGCATGTGCCAGAATTGGCGCAATACATACTGTGGTATTTGCAGGTTTTTCAGCTTCAGCTTTAGCGGCTCGCATTCTAGATTGTGACTGTACACTTGTTATTACAAGTGACGGTGCCTTCCGTGGAAGCAAAACCATCGATTTAAAAGGTATTGTGGATAAAGCCCTTAAAGATTGTCCAGATGTAAAGACCATTTTAGTCGCTAAAAGAATTTATGCTGAAATTACCTTAACCGAAGGTCGCGATTATTGGTTGCAACCCTTATTGGATAAAGCCGAAACAATATGTAAACCCGAAGTAATGGATGCCGAAGATCCGCTCTTTATTTTATACACCTCAGGCTCTACGGGAAAACCGAAAGGAATGGTGCATACCACAGCGGGATATATGGTATACAGCGCTTTTACCTTTAAAAACGTATTTCAGTATGAAGAAGAAGATGTGTATTGGTGCACCGCAGACATTGGCTGGATTACGGGACACAGCTATATTGTGTATGGCCCCCTGGCAAACGGAGCCACCTCTGTTATGTTTGAAGGGGTCCCTAGCCACCCGGATTACGGGCGTTTCTGGGATATTGTTGAAAAACATAAGGTGAATCAGTTTTATACAGCCCCTACAGCCATTAGAGCGTTAGCTAAACAAGGTGCAAAATGGCCAAAAAGCTATGATCTTTCTAGCTTAAAAGTATTAGGAACCGTGGGTGAACCCATTAATGAAGAGGCCTGGCATTGGTATGACGAGCAGATAGGCAAAGGGAACTGTCCCATTGTAGACACGTGGTGGCAAACCGAAAACGGCGGAATTTTAATTACTTCCCTGCCTGGAATTACCAGGCAAATTCCAACGTACGCTACTTTGCCTATGCCAGGGATCCAGCCGTGCTTAATGGATGAAAAAGGCGAAGAGATCACCACTACCGAAGCTTCAGGAAAATTATGTATTAAATTTCCGTGGCCCTCTATTGCACGCACCATCTGGGGCAATCACGACAGGTATCGGGACACTTATTTTTCAGCTTTTAAAAACAAATACTTTACAGGAGATGGTGCATTGCGAAATGCCGAAGGATTGTATAGAATTACCGGCCGTGTAGACGATGTAATTATTGTTTCCGGACATAATTTAGGGACAGCTCCCATTGAAGATGCCATAGACGAACACCCAAATGTTTCTGAAAGTGCCATTGTAGGTTTCCCGCACGACATAAAGGGAAATGCGCTATATGGATTTGTAACCTTAGTTGACGGGGAAGGTTCAGAAAAACTAAAGAAAGAAATAAACAATCTGATTTCAGAAAAAATCGGCCCTATTGCCAAATTGGATAAAATTCAGTTTACTGAAGGCTTACCAAAGACACGGAGCGGAAAAATTATGCGCCGTATCCTACGTAAAATTGCAAGTAACGAAACAGATAGCCTTGGGGATATTTCAACACTGTTAAATCCAGAAGTTGTAGAAAACATAATTAAAGAACGCCTTTCATAAACAACTAGCGGTCTGGTGGAGCATCCGCCAGTCCGACCATGCCAGTACAGACGCAAATGAAATTTCTTTTGGGCTGGCAGTTGAAACCTGAATTGTAGATTTCAAAAATTCACTTCGTTTACAGTGGTAAGCGTTTTAAAAAACCGCTACCCCTCGCCAAACAACCACCTATAAATATCATTTCCATTAGCAAACAATACCAACGCAATTAATAAGAAGAATCCTATCATTTGAGCAATTTCCATAAACTTATCGTTGGGTTTGCGACCCGAGACCATTTCATATAACAAAAACATTACATGCCCACCATCCAGTGCCGGAATAGGTAAAATGTTCATAAATGCTAAAATAATAGAGATTAATGCCGTAGTATGCCAGAAAGCGCTCCAATCCCACGTTGGTGGAAATAAATTGCCAATAGCTCCAAAACCACCAACCTGCGTAGCTCCTTCGGCTGTAAAAACGTATTTAAATTGGTATACGTAATCTTTTAGTATATTATAGCCATATTCAATTCCGCCGCCAATACTCTCACCAAAAGTGTAATTTATTTGCTGAAAATTATTGGTGTATTCTCTTGCCAGGTTGTTAATTCCTAATTGACCTTTGTCGTTAGGCGTCACGGTAAACTCCATTGTTTCACCGTTTCTTAGTACCGTAAGTGCCACTGGTTTTTCAGGATTTTTTCCAACCTCCTCAGACATATTTCTAAATGTGCCCACATCAGTTCCATTTACCTGAACTACACGGTCTCCCACCTGTAAAGCAGATTTTCCTGCCGGGTATTCCGGATAAATAGTATCTATAACCGTGGTACGCATTGGTTGGAACGGCTCCAGATCACCTGCTTTAAACATGGACATTCCTATTTCTTCCGGAAGTGCTATTGTTTCTTTGTCTCCATTGGTATGGATTACAGTAATATTTTCAACATCACGAAGAAATAGATAGCGGTTAAGGTCGTTTAAGTTCTCAAAGTCCTCCCCATTTACCTGTAACACTTTGTCACCGTCCTGAAACCCTAAGTCTTTAAACTTCTGGGATACAGAAAATCCGTTTGGTAAGTTTTCGTTGGTTACGATTTTTTGTCCATTACTGTAAAAAATCCCGATATAAATTAATAACCCAACAATAATATTTACGGTGACACCCCCCAGCATAATTATTAAGCGTTGCCATGCCGGCTTGCTTCTAAATTCCCAAGGCTGCGGTGGAAGCGCCATTTGCTCCTTGTCCATACTCTCATCTATCATTCCCGCAATTTTCACGTAACCTCCAAGGGGCAACCAACCTATTCCGTAGGTAGTTTCTCCAATCTTCTTCTTAATCAAAGCAAACTTTACGTCAAAAAAAAGGAAGAATTTCTCCACTCTTGTTTTAAAAATTTTGGCAGGAATAAAGTGCCCCAGTTCGTGAAGCACAATTAATATAGATAAGCTTAATAATAGCTGGATTGCTTTAACGGCAAATGGACTCATAATCTCTCGTCTTATAATTGCAAGTTTTCTTGCAAATTTGAAGCCACAAAAGTAACCTTTTGGTACTTCATTTAAAAATAAATAAAACCTCCTGTATATAACGGTAAAAACTATTGTAGCTTACTCTTTTAGTTTCCACGTTTGGGTTGTAATTTTGCTGAAATTTTAATTGCTATTAAATAGTGCAGCTTCAATTATCACCCTGCCCTAAAAAGGAAAATTGAAGGGACAAATAGCTACTGTTGGCTGAATTATTAGATAAATATGCTTCAATTCTTCTCAAAATATAAATTTTTTCTGGTGGTGCTTCTGGTGCTTTCCGTCATTATTATTTCTATTATATACTCCATTTTAAAACCAAAAGAAGTACTGCCTGTCTTTCAACCGGCACAGGTAAATGCCGAATTGGTAGACAGCACACTTCATTATAAAAAGAAATATCACACCATCGCACCTTTCAGTCTGAAAAATCAGAACGGCGAAATTGTTACTGAAGCCGATTATGAAGATAAAATCTATGTAGCCGATTTCTTTTTTACTACCTGCCAGACCATTTGCCCTGTTATGACAGACCATATGGTTGAAATTCAACAGGAATTAAAAGACGATGCCGAAATATTACTCCTCTCTCACACCGTACAGCCTGAAGTAGACACCATAGCGCAACTTAAAAAATATGCACTGGAAAAGGGAGTAATCGACTCAAAATGGAATCTTGTTACCGGCAAAAAAGAACACATTTACAACCTGGCAAGAAAGAGTTATCTGGCTGCCAAAGACGCCCCCTACAGTCCCTATGAGCTTATCCATACCGAAAATTTTGTGCTGGTGGACAAAAAGAAACGCATCCGCGGATTTTATGACGGTACAAAAGATGAAGAAATTGAAAGGCTGTTAAAAGAAATAAAAATTCTTAAAGCAGAAAACGAAGCTACATTTTAGTGCAAATTCTTTTAAGCCTGCACATTTTCACTTACTTTTGCCTTGTTTAAAATCAGTCTAAATAAACTTTATGCTAACAATCGCCCATCTTAAGCGCGGTCAACGTGCCATTATCAAATCTTTTGAGGTGGAAAATGTACCGTTAAAACTACTAGAAATGGGCTGTTTACCGGGCAATGAAGTGATGGTGGTACAACAAGCTCCTTTTCGGGACCCTTTGTACTTAAATATAAACGGAAGCCACCTAGCGATAAGGAAAGAAACCGCAGCCCTTATTGAAATTGAATTACTGTAAAAAATCGTTCATGGCATACTGAGTTCTTTTACAAACTCAGGATAAATTGAAGTGGAAGTATGGCAAGACAAATTAATGTTGCACTTATTGGAAATCCAAACACGGGAAAGACCTCTGTCTTTAACCGGTTAACGGGTTTAAACCAGCAGGTAGGAAACTACCCGGGTATTACCGTAGAGAAAAAACAGGGAATTTGTAAACTGGATCGTGGATTAAAAGCGCATATTATTGACTTACCAGGAACCTATAGTTTAAATGCTTCTTCTTTAGACGAAAATGTAGTAATTGAACTCCTCCTTAACAAAAACGATAAAGATTTCCCAGACGTAGCCATTGTGGTTGCCGATGTAGAAAACCTAAAAAGAAATTTACTGCTGTTTACCCAAATAAAAGACTTGGGGATTCCCACTATTCTGGCCATTAACATGGCAGACAGGATGAAACGAAAGGCAATTTCGATAGATATTAAAGCGCTGGAAGAACGTTTAGAAACAAAAGTTGTACTTGTTAGTTCCAGAAAAAATGAAGGATTTGATTCACTTAAAGAACTGGTTGTAAATCATACTTCGCTATCCACAAAGCCTTGTGTAAATGCTTCGATAATAGCACCAGAATATTTTGAACGTTTACGTAAAGCATTTCCTAACCAGGAACTGTATAAACTCTGGCTGGTTATTACACAAGACGTAAACTTCGGAAAACTGGAACGGGGTGAGGTACAAGGGATTGCAACTTTTCAGACCAAGAGTAAAAGCAATTTAAAGCGCCTTCAGCAAAAAGAAACCATTGCACGCTATCAATTTATTAATGGTGTTTTAAAAGAAACCCTTACTATTGACACAGCAAATGCTAAAGATTTTAGGAGCAGACTGGATAGGGTTTTAACCCACAAAGTATGGGGCTATGCTATTTTCTTCGGAATTTTACTGCTTATTTTTCAAGCTATTTTCGACTGGAGCAGCTACCCAATGGATTTTATAGATGCTTCGTTTGCAGCCTTGAGCGAGTGGGTAAAAAATACACTCCCTCCCGGAGATTTTACAAATTTGCTAGCCGAAGGGATAATCTCTGGGTTGGGAGGGATTGTGATTTTTATTCCGCAAATTGCTTTTCTTTTTCTTTTCATTGCTATTCTGGAAGAAAGCGGGTATATGAGCCGTGTGGTTTTTTTAATGGATAGAATTATGCGCCGTTTTGGATTGAGTGGAAAGAGTGTTGTGCCATTGGTGTCTGGTACTGCTTGTGCTATTCCAGCAATTATGGCCACCAGAAATATTGAAAGCTGGAAAGAAAGGCTTATTACCATTTTAGTAACTCCTTTTACAACCTGCTCGGCCAGATTACCAGTATACCTCATTATTATTGCACTGGTAATTCCTGAAGAGCGTGTATTGGGTATATTTAGCATGCAGGGACTCACCCTAATGTTTTTATATTTATTGGGTTTTGCAGCAGCCATCTTTTCGGCCTGGTTGCTTAATAAGGTCTTAAACATAAGAAGTAAAACTTTTTTTGTAGTTGAAATGCCTAACTATAAAGTGCCAATGTTTAAAAATGTGGCAATTACAGTAATTGAAAAAACAAAATCGTTTGTGCTGGGTGCCGGAAAAATTATTTTGGCTATTTCTATTATTTTATGGGTATTGGCAAGCTACGGTCCAGGAGATTTTAATGATGCCTCAAAAATTGTTACACAGGATACTGCTTCAGTTAACCTTTCAGAAGAAGAGCTGGAAACTAAAATAGCTTCTTTTAAGCTAGAACACAGCTATATTGGCATTATGGGTAAAGCCATTGAACCCGCCGTACAACCCTTGGGCTACGATTGGAAAATAGGGATTGCCATTGTTAGTTCTTTTGCCGCAAGAGAAGTATTTGTGGGAACACTTGCCACCATTTATAGTGTGGGAAGTGAAGAAGAAGAAACTATAAAAAATCGCATGGCGGCTGAGGTAAATCCTGTTTTAGGGACCCCAAGATTTAATTTTGCCAGCGGTGTTTCGCTGTTACTATTTTATGCTTTTGCTATGCAATGTATGAGTACCCTTGCCGTAGTAAAACGAGAAACCAATAGTTGGAAATGGCCTATGTGGCAACTTGTAGTTATGAGTGCAATTGCATATGTAGTAGCACTTGGAGCGTATCAATTTTTGAAATAACCAGATCTTTTTTGTTGGAGGATTCCTTAAAATAAAATATAAATACATTAAAGATAGTACCCGAAACCCATTAGAGTATTTAACTCATAATTTAATTTAGTAAATTTGTAGTATGCAAACCATATTAGTACTTATTACCTTCGCTATTGCCCTGGGCTACCTGCTCAAAAAGTTTGTGTGGACGCCTGTGTTTGAATCCAGAAATACTTCAACAAACACCCTGGATGGCGCTAAAGTAAAATGCGGGAAAAAAGACTGTGGTTGCAATTAACCCTCCTTTTAAATTGTACAGTACTGACTTGTAGTCTCTTAAAGCCAAGCTGCTGCTTTTGTTTAAAATAATCCTATTTCTTATTTCATTGATCAACATCAAATAGGTTATATTGCCGCACGTAAAAACCTAAATACTTACTCATGAAATTTTTAACTACACTACTTATTTGTTGTTTTCAGCTTACCCTGTTTGCCCAGTTTAATGTGGGGGATGTCGCTATGAACTTTGGTTCTGAAATTACTGCCGAAGATGGCGAAATTGTTCATATTGCGGGCGAAAGTGACAATATAACCTACGCGCTTGCCAAGAAAAATAAAAATTATTATATCCAGACTTTCCAAGCTGCTAATCAGGATTTTATTACCGATAAAGAAATTGAACTTGAGAAAATTGGCAAGAATAAAGTAACACTCGAAGACCTGTCGGTGGTTAATGGATCTGTGTATGTATTTGCTTCGTATTACGACAAGTCTAACAAACAACAAAAATTTGTAGCATATCCTGTGGCTTCAAACCTTACATTAGGTGCTCCCAAAACTGTATTAACTGCAAAGGTTGAAAAAAAGAAACAACCAGGAGGCTTTATTTTTAAACCTTCTTATAATGATGAGCATTATATGGTTACCTACATAAATTTCTATAACAAGGAAGAAACTATGACGTATGAGTTTACGCTTTTGGATGGGGATTTAAACAGCGTAAAAAATGATAAAGTAACTTTAACATTTGAAGATAAAAAAGACTTACATTTTAGTTTAGATGATATTACCGTAAACAGAAATGGCGATATTTTTATAGTAGTGAGTGATAGCTATAGAGATAAAAAGAAAAAAACTACGTTTACCAATCTAGAACTGCACGCTTATTATGCTGCAAACAACCATGAAAAAGAAGTACTGAGTGTTGATTTTAATGGAAAAAAAGTTGTTAACTGCAATGCGATGTACACAACAGACGGTACGCTACAGCTAATTGGGTTTTATTCAGATTTACGCAAAAGCGGAAGGTCTGACTGGCGAATTGAAGGAATTTTTAATGTCACTGTTAATACTAATGACAATTCAGTTTCCAAAGAAGTTTTTAACGAGTTTACTTTTGAAACTAAAAAGAAACTTATAGGTGAGCGACGAGCTAAAAAAGGAAAAGATCTTTTGCCTCATTACCGAAACACACATTTTATTGAAAGAGATAATGGAGGTGTTATTGTACTTTCTGAATATTACCTTACCGTCGTGGGAAGTACTTCAGGAATTGGGCCATTGGCTTTTACGCCTATTACCTATATTACAAACGAGATCATTGTAACCGCCTTAGATGCTGAAGGAAATTTAGACTGGAGCAATGTTGTCCCAAAAGAACAACAAGTAACCGTTACCCAGTTTTCTTTAGGGTTTATTGGTATTGTTGGCAATGGTAACTTTGCTGTAGGAGCGGGAGCATTTTTCCCAATCGCAATTCTAGGTGAAGGTCCGGAATATCTAAGTTCAATCCCTATGTATGATACTGGTAAGCTAAGCCTTCTGGTAAATGACGACCCTAAAAACATAGGCATAACAGCTATAGACGATGTTAAAAAAGTTCGAAACATTAAAAAAATGATTCCCGTGCTTTTTAGTTTTGACGATACAACCGGAAAAATGACCCGTGAAGACCCAGAAGAATTTGAAAAAAAACAACTTGTTGTACGTCCTTATGTAAACTACAGGGTTGGGCAGAAACAGTATATAATTTATGCCAGCAATAAAGAAGGGAAACACCTGGGGCTGCTAAGTGCAGACATCAAATAAAAAAATTCAGCCTATTTAAAAGAGGCTGTCTAAATAGTGTCAAAATCATAAATTTGTCACATTAATCCTGTCGTAACGTATTGATTATCAATACTATTAAAAATTCGATAGGCTCAGTTTGACAATAGGAGTACACTTTTAGGCAGCCTCTTTTTTTTAGTAGTATTTCCTTTTTACTGATAAAAAGAAATACCTCTTATTTTTCTGGATTTAAAATCTGTTCTATCCTTGCAATGGCATCTTCATAATGATATTTTGTTACGGTATTTACACTTCGGCGTTTAGCCAAATTTAGCTGACGTTGTAATGCTACCAGTTCTCCCCGCACCAATGGGCGAACATCACTCGTGCTTACGTCAAAAGTTAATGTTCCTTCAAAGCCTATACTCCCCCGTCGGGCTTTTGGGCTTTCCTTGGTCATTAAGTATTCCATTCTGTCAATATAGGATCGCTGCAAATTTCTTCGGTATATATTTACATTACCGCCTGAATTAACTTCACTCCAGATACCACTACGTACATCTTGTAACATCTCTAAAGCTGAGTAATATTCAATATTTGTAGTTTCAGCATCTATTAAGCGCCCTAACCTATCAAAACTCAATAAATTATCTAAATGTCTGGCTTGCAAGCGGCGCATACGCTCAAAATAGCCTGCGTGATCTATATTTTGAAGTATTGCAGGATCCAACAACCAGGAAGGTGTTTCAAAAGCATTTTTTTGTAACCATTCCATAGAGGCGGCTTGCTCCATTTTTCCAAGATGTGTATATATTGTGCCATCTTGTTTTGGTGTTTTTAAATTCTCATAAACGCCTCCCACATTGGTCACGACATGTCCCACATACCTGCTCCAAACACCTAAAAGCTCTCCGTACAGTTCTTCTAAATCGTTATAGTCATTCGTGTGGTCGCTGGTCCACGCGGGAAGATTAGAGGCAACGTATTTTAAATTTGAAATTCCGTAGTCACTTGCTTTTATGGGATTATCCCCTATGCCTTCGGTTTGCGATTGTGGGTCGAAACGGCTGGATTGTCTCCCAAATTTGAAATTGGGATCGTCTCCTTTTTCTTCAATCCATTTATTTAAAGTGCTTTTTTCGGCTTCTGGAAAATTTGCTGTTGGAATTACACGATACCCCCAATTGGTGGCATAGTGGTCATAAGGACCCATCTGGCGGATAAACCGAATGTTTGTATCGCCAGGTTGTGCTATATAATTGTAACGCGCATAATCCATAATACTGGCTGCGATTCCATTTTTTTGGGTGAAATCACCATCGCGATAAGCTTCAACATCGTAAGCATAACTCGCCGCCATATTGTGAGGAAAACCTAATGCATGTCCTACTTCATGAGCAATTACCATACGCATCATTTCTCCTATTTCTTCATCGGGTGTATTTAATGTTCTTGCTGAAGGATTGGCGGCACCAGTTTCCAGCATATAGCGATTTCTATAACTACGTAGATGGTTGTGATACCATATGATATCGCTCTCAATAATTTCACCACTTCTGGGATCACTTACGCTGGGTCCCACAGCATTTCTGGTTGTACTTGCCACATATCTCACTACCGAATACCGAATATCCTCCGGACTAAATTCGGGGTCTTCTTCAAAAGTAGGAGCATCTTTGGCGATAATAGCATTTTTAAAACCTGCTGTTTCAAATGGCTTTTGCCAGTCTTCTATCCCTTGTTTTATGTATTTCTGAAGATTCTCTGGTGTCCCCGGATCCAGATAGTACACAATGGGTTTTACAGGTTCTACCAGTTCACCGCGTGCATAAGCTTCAGGGTCTTTAGGTTCCAGCCTCCAACGACGAATGTATGTTTTTTCGTCTGCTTTTAAAGCATCACTCCCAAAATCGAATTGGCTCACAGTAAAAAATCCAACCCGTGGATCGAACAAGCGTGGTTGCATAGGTTCTTCTGGCAATAAAATCATAGACTGGTTCATTTGTAAACTAATACTCTCTGTTGCAGAATTTGAAGGAGGTTCGGATGCATCGTAGGTCATGTCCTGTTTTACTTCAATATTCATCGGGAAGCTTTTTACACTGTTGATAAAGCTTCGACTGCCGTCCAGTTTTTTCACTTTATATTGTTTCCGAAGTCTTGCTCCCAGACCACTAATGGCTTTTACATCTTGCGTAAAAAATTGTGTCACATCTATTACTACTGCCGTGCTGTCTTTGTTAATAGCTTCAATATTAAAGGCGTACAAGGTGGGTTCGTAATTGTTTACAGACACCGATTTGCTGATGGCTTTGGTGCTATCTGCAATGTTGGTATAACTCTTTACCTTTAGCAATAATTTTTCCTGAAAGCGCTCCCAATGCACTACCTGCTCGTTGGTTTTGGAACCTGCGTTTACATAACCCCCACCCAAACCAGTTGGAATTTGCGCAATCCGGCTTACCCAAAGCATATCCTTTTTGTAAAGCCTGGTAGGAATCTCATAAAAAAATTTGTCCTCAACTTTATGCACTACAAAAAGACCGCTATCACTCACAGCTTCTTTTGTAATGATTTTATTATAAGGCTTGATACCATCCTTTTTATCTTTTTTTTGGGCAGTAGCGTTGGCCGTATCTGGGGTGTTTTTCTTTTTGGTAAAAATTCCGCAAGAAGTAATAAGAGCAGAAAACAATAGGAGTGCAAAGAGTTTTTTCATCAAAATATGTTTTGCTGAACAAATTACGGATAACCTGATGAATAACCTAAAAAGGAAAAACCTACAAACCCTTTAACACAAGCAACAAGTACTTTTACTCTTTTCCAATTTCTAAAACTAACGCATAGGGTAGGTTTTTAGTTCCTGAAGCATCTGTGGGATATGGATTTATGGCAGTGGCAGTAATGGTTGTAGTTCCTCTCTTATAAAAGGTATGATTTTCTGTTTCACCGTTTTTAAGTCTTCCAAAAATAATTTCACTTTTGTCTACTGGCATTCCGTCTTCGCTGGTTTCTACCAGGATTTTAGCGCGCCCCTGCCACACACATTGCATCCCCGTTGGACAGCGGGAATCTTCCAGTACTTCTTTAAACTGAATTACCAGATCTCCCACTCTAGCAGTTTCTCCCAGAGAAAGTGTTATAGTTCCCTCCTGAATTATTGGTCCGTTTTCAGAAACGCTTTCTGAAGAAGTTTCAGAAGTGTTTTTTGGTGTTCCGCAGGAGGCGGCTACAATAAAAAAAAGTGTAATTAATTTGTACATGGATATAGTTTTAATGGTATAAAGATAAAAACTAAAACACAGCAAGCCTACCCCCTAAATAAAAAGAAATCGTCTTTCATGGGTTCAATCTTTTCATCTTTATTGGTAATAATATATTCTAGTGCCAGGTCTGTAAACTCTTTTCCTTTTTCAGTTAGCGAAACAATGTTTTCATCTATTTCAATCATGTTGTTTTTAAGTGCTAAATTCAGTACGGTTTTAGAACGCACTTTTTGCCAGTTTATATGTTCCTGCAAGTGATTAATGTGGCGTTCTTCAGTTTCTGAATGATTATTTAAATGAAGTAGAAATGTTAATAAGGAAACTTCGGTGCGTTGTTGCTGCTGGCGGTATAAAACAGCGATAAGACCTTTTTGAGGTGCAAATAAGTATACCAGCAAGAATACGATGCCCAGCATGGTGGTCATACTTCCCGAAATAGAAGCATCTAAAATGTTGGCCATCCAATATCCTGCAATTGCCGAAAAGATCGCAAAAAACACTGAAAGTAGCAGCATTTTTTTTAAATCTGAAGTCAATAAATACGCCGTTGCTGCCGGAGCAATCATAAGTGCGACTACCAAAATAGCGCCCACAGCATCAAAAGCTCCCACAACCGTCACCGAACTTACCGACATGAGTCCGTAATGCATAATCATAGGGGAAATCCCCAATGCAGAAGACAAGCCAATATCGAAGGTGCTTACTTTAAGTTCTTTGTAAAAAAGTAACAAAAGAGCTATTATAATGAGCAAAATACTCCCCATAATCCAAAGCGATTTTGGTCCCATATCAACACCGCCCATAAGCAGCCTGTCAAAAGGAGCAAATGCCAGCTCTCCCAACAAAACGGCATCTACATCCAGATGCACATCGTTGGCATTTTTGGCAATTAAAATCACCCCAATACTAAACAACGCAGGAAACACAAGCCCTATAGCTGTATCTTCTTTTACCAAGCCTGTTCTTTGAATTGCTTCTACCAGTATTACAGTAATAACTCCAGTAATTGCGGCCAATACGATTAATAAAGGCGAATTAAGATCGTGTGTAATAAAAAATCCAAGTACTATTCCCGGTAAAATAGAATGGCTAATAGCATCACTTATAAGTGCCATTTTCCGAAGCACCAGAAAAACACCAGGAATAGCACAGGCAATTGCTACCACGGCTGCAATAAGCTGTATTTCTATTTGCGGGCTAGTCATTTGGAAAGGGTTGGTTATATAAATTTTCGGCTGTTTTGAAACCTTCCTGAGTCATGGACCATTCTTGTCCGGAAAGGATAATCCATTGTTTCTCTTCCATTTCCTGGAGACTTTTTTTCGTAAACCCCTGAAAGTTATTCAAAATTCTAATGGCGTGCGGATGTGAAATAGAATCATGTGTTTTTACAATTTCATACATAAACTGAAGTGTTTTTTGCAACTTCAGATCACGTCGGTTCTGTCGAAACCGAAGGTGTCTAAACAACAAACCTCGCCTAGGAGAAAACACAAATGAAATGACTACAAAAACAGCTGCCACCAACACAATAACTGGGCCTGTGGATAGATTATTCTGGGAAGCACTGATTGCTGTTCCAAATACACCAGAAAAAGCTCCAAAAATAGCAGCTATAAAAATCATAGTACCTAGTCTATTAGTCCATTGACGAGCCGCAGCTGCCGGGGCCAGTAACATGGCACTCATTAACACTACCCCTACCGTTTGTAATCCCAACACAATGGCCAGCACAATAAAAAAAGTAATAAGGCTATCAATAAATTTTGTATTAAAGCCCAAGGTTTTGGTATAATCTGCATCAAACAACAATATTTTAAACTCTTTCCAGAATAACAAGAGCACAAACAATGCTGCAGCAGTAACAAGTACCATTAAAATTACATCACTTTCAACAAGCGTTGCTGCTTGCCCAAACAAGTATTTATCCAATCCTGCCTGGTTGGCATTAGGTTGTTTTTGAATAAAGGTAAGGAGCAACATTCCAAAGCCAAAAAACAGCGATAAGATTAACCCCAATGCAGTGTCGGTCTTTAAATGTGTTTTTTTAATAATACCACGTATCCAGAAAGTACCAATTAATCCGCTTACCAAGGCTCCCAGCAACAAGATATTGGTGTCTTTAGCACCCGTAATTAAAAAGGCCACTGCAATTCCGGGTAAAGCAGCATGGCTAATAGCATCACCCAATAAACTTTGTTTCCGAAGTACAGCAAAACTTCCCAGCATTCCACAAATCGCTCCCAATACTGCTGTACCCAACGTGATGGTACGAAGCGTGTAATCTGTAAAAACTAGTTCGAAGTACTCTAGAATATTCATAATTTAAATTGCAAATAATCAAGCTCCAAATCCCAGAGAGCTATTTTGGGACTTGTTATTTATTTACTGCTACTTTATAGTTAATGCCGTACGTTTTTGTCAAATTATCATCATTAAAAATTTCCTTTACCGGACCTGTGGCTATTTTTTTTACGTTCAGGAAGGTGACCCAGTCAAAATATTCTGGTACGGTTTGCAGGTCATGGTGTACTACAACTACCGTTTTTCCTGCTTTTCGGAGTTCTTTGAGAATGTTTATAATTGCTATTTCGGTAGTAGCATCTACCCCTTGAAAGGGTTCATCCATAAAATAAATAGCTGCGTTTTGTACTAAAGCACGTGCTAAAAAAACGCGTTGTTGCTGCCCGCCGCTCAACTGACTTATTTGTCTATTCTTAAATGCCAACATTCCCACTTTTTCCAAAGCTTCTAGGGAGGCTTTTTTTTCTTTAACACCTGGGCGCTTTATCCATCCCAATTGACCGTAGGTCCCCATCATTACTACATCTAGGGCAGTAGTTGGGAAATCCCAGTCCACACTTCCTTTTTGTGGGACGTAGGCAACAAGTTTTCGTTGCTTTTCGTAAGGTTTTCCATAAATACAAACACTCCCTGCAATGGGATCTAAAATTCCCAAAATTGCTTTTATTAATGTAGATTTTCCTGCTCCGTTAGGGCCTACAATTGCCATTAAAACTCCTTCTGGAACATGCAAATCTATATCCCATAGCACAGGTTTGTAATTATAAGCTACTGTGAGGTCATCTACTTGTATGGCAATTTTTTTGTTTTTCATATATTTTCCCGCTAAGACGGGTATGTTTATAAAGCCTAGAGAAAACATCCCCTAGTCCTCTTTGAAGGGTAATCCCAAACTTATTTTAATGCATCTACTATGGTATTTACATTATAAGTAAACATCCCAATATAGGTTTCTTCTTGGGTGCCTGCGCTTCCCAAAGCATCACTGTATAAGGAGCCACCAATTTTTACGTCTTGTCCTTTGCTCTTAACCGATTGTTGCAAAGCTTCAATGGTCCTTCTGGGCACCGAACTTTCTACAAAAATTGCCTTTACCTTATTATCTATAATAAATTGCGAGATACGCTGGACGTCTTGTACGCCCGCTTCTGTAGCTGTGGAAAGCCCCTGTAATCCAACCACTTCAAAATTATATGCTTTTCCGAAGTAGTTAAAGGCATCATGGGCAGTTACTAAAATTCTTTTTTCTATGGGTAATGTTTCAATTTTTGCTTTAACTGCAGCTTCTAATTCGGTTAACTGCTGGATGTATTTCTTTTCATTTTCAGCATAACTAGCAGCATTTTCAGGGTCTTTTGCTACTAACGTTTCGGTTACCTTTTCAGCAAATTGTTTAAAATACGTAATGTTAAACCATACATGCGGATCGTAATTGCTGGCAAAATATTCCGAACCTATTAATTCGCTTTTATTGAGTATTTCGGCTAAGGCTATTTGTGTGGTACCGGTACGCTCCATTTTTTCAAACACCTCCACTAGTTTTCCTTCCAGGTGCAAGCCATTATACATTACTATGTCTGCGTTGTAGAGTTTATTTACATCGCCTTCACTGGCTTTATACAAATGTGGATCTACACCTGCACCCATTAAACCATTTACCTCTACATGACCGCCACCTATATTTTTAACCAAATCGGTAATCATAGTCGTGGTAGTAACAATGTTTAATTTCTTAGATCCTTCGTCGTTTTTTACATCGTTTTTACACGAAATAAAAACACTTAGTAAAAGTACTGAAACTGCTATTTGTTGTAAAATTTTCATTGTTTCTTTTCTGAAATTTTAAATGAATTATTAATTAGGTATTCT
>PANU01000063.1 GCA_002707745.1 Flavobacteriaceae bacterium | reverse complement strand
CTGTTACAAAACCAGATGAAGACTTAAATCTTCAGCAAACATTAGAGGTACTTGCTACTTCAGGAAGTCTTCAGTTTACACAAATAAAAGACCGCTATATTGCAGTACAGATTAAAGAAGTTATTAAAATTTCAGCCTGCGGAATCCTGATAGACACAGAAAGTAGCTACCCCATAGAAAATGCTGAAATAGTTACCAAAGACAAAACAGTAACCACAGATAGCGGCGGTAATTTTAAATTTGATGCCGTTGGTGAACATGAGATTGCAACTATTTTCGTGAATGGTTTTTTTGTACGAAGCATACAAATACAAGAACTTACCCAAACCAGCAGGTGTCCTTTTATATATGTTTCGCAAGCGTATACCTACCTGCCGGAAGTAGTTTTAACCGACTTTATTACCAAAGGGATTTCAAAAAATGTACAAGGGGCCACAACCATTTCCAATAAAAATTTTGACATCCTGCCCAGTCTCATTGAACCCGATGTATTACAAATTGCCCAGGCATTACCTGGAATTGACAGTGCAGACGAAACAGCGGCAAACCTCAACGTCCGTGGAGGAACTTCAGATGAGTTTTTAATACTCTGGGACAATATAAGAATGTACCAAACGGGACATTTTTTTGGGCTCATTTCTGCTTTTAATCCTAACCTCACTAAAAATGTAACTATTTATAAAAACGGAACTAATCCACGTTACGGAGAAGGAGTTTCGGGTGTTATAACCCTGGAGTCCAATAATACTATCCCCGAAGAATTTCAGGGAGGCGTAGGTATAAATCTAACAAGTGCCAATGGCTACGGAGAGATTCCGGTTTCTGAAACATTTTTACTAACTCTTTCTGGAAGAACTGCTATAAATACCGGAATAGGCAACCCCGTATACAACGAGTTTTTTAATAAAGTTTTTCAGAATACTGTCGTTACAAACCTCCAAAATAATTCTATAGAAGGGGTTCGGTCTACAGACGAAAGTTTCAATTTTTTTGATGTTTCAGTAAAAGCGCTATGGAAAATTACACCTGATGACGAAGTAAGTTATCAGTTTTTACACATAGATAACAAACTACAATTTACCGAACTTTTTATAGCCCCAGAAGATTCATCGGTGCTGGAAAGCGAACTGGAACAGCAAAATACGTCCAACGGATTTTCATGGCAGCGAAATTGGGGTGCTACCCTTCCTGTTATTTCAAATGTTTTGGTATATCAAAGTAATTACAACCGCAACGAATTTACCAATAATGTAGATTTGGACTTGCTGGCTTCCAATCAAAACCAGGTGATTGAAAAAGGTCTAAAAACCGATGTTTCTTATACATTAAATAATCAAGCTACCATTACCGCTGGGTATCAATACACCGATACAGAAATTGTTGATGCTGCCACCAATAGTAACAGTGCTACTATTGAGTCCGAGAAAAAAAGCCTGTTTTCCAATGCGTTTTTTGCAGGAAGCGCTCTTAGCCTATTCAATGAAACTACCTCTATTTCAGCCGGGCTCCGATTTACACAATATCCCACGCTATCCACAAATTTTATAGAACCTAGATTACATATAGACCAAAAACTAAATAAGCAATGGCATCTTACCTTGTCTGGCGAATTAAAACATCAAGGCATCTATCAAACAGTAAACATTCGTAACAACTTACTTGGTGTAGAAACCCGGGACTGGCTTCTGGCCGGAACAGCTAACAATCAATTTTTGAAAAGCAAACAAATAAGCACAGGGGTAACCTACAGTAAAAACAATTGGATTCTAGCTACAGAATTTTTTCTGAAAACGGTGCAAGGAATCAACACCGCTAATCTTGGATTTAGAAACCAACTACAAGACACCAACTTTAATGGAGAATACCATGTAAAAGGGACTGAAGTCTCCCTAAACAAAAAATTAAAAAACACCAATATCTGGGCAAGTTATACTTATCAGGATAATACATACACCTTCCCAGAAATTGAACCTAAAACCTTTAGAAATAACCTGGACAGCAATCATTCTGTAACCCTGGCAGGCTCTTACGATTATAAAAACTTCAGTTTTTCTCTTGGAAATACATTTAAAACCGGACTTCCCTACACTACGCCTCTTGCAGGCAATTCAATTATAACAACTAATGGAGTGCCCGTAATTAATTATAACACTCCTAATAATAAAACGCTCCCCAGCTATTTTAGGACAGATTTCTCAGCATCGTACAATGTAAAATTGGATGAAACTTTTAACGGAAAAATAAATCTGGCCGTCTTAAATGTTTTTAACAAACATAATGCCTTAAATCGTTATTATATTTTAGAAGATATAGGTGGAACACCTACTATCCAAAGGGTAGACGAGTTTTCATTAGGCCTTACGCCTAACATCTCATTGCAGTTATTGTTTTAGCTACATTTTATCCGGCACTTGTATTCCCAGCAGAGAAAAAGCAGTGTTAATCACGCTTCCCACGGCATCACACAAAGAAATTCTAAATGAAATTTCCGCAGGATTTTCGGCACCAAATATGGGAACGTTCTGGTAAAAGGAATTAAACTCCTTTACCAAATCGTATGTATAATTTGCTACCAACGCCGGACTGTAATTACCAGCCGCTAACTGGATAACATCTGGAAACTGTTGTAAGATTTTCAGAAGTTCTTTTTCCTTAGGCTCCAATGTGAGGTTGCGTATTTCAACAGACTCGGTGTACCCTGAAGCCGAAGCAGCTTTTCTCAAAATAGACTGGATACGCGCGTATGTATATTGAATAAAAGGCCCTGTATTACCCTGGAAATCGACACTCTCTTCAGGATTAAAGAGAATTCGTTTTTTAGGATCCACTTTTAGAATGTAGTACTTAAGGGCTCCTAAACCAATGGTTTTGTATAATTGCGTTTTTTCTTCTGCTGAAAAATCGTCGATTTTGCCCAGTTCTTCTGAAATTTCCTTTGCAGTTGCTGCCATATCCGAAATTAAATCGTCTGCATCTACTACGGTGCCTTCGCGACTTTTCATTTTGCCTGAAGGTAAATCTACCATCCCATAGCTTAAATGATATAAATTTTCAGCCCAACTGAATCCTAATTTTTTTAATATTAGAAACAGTACTTTAAAATGGTAGTCCTGTTCGTTACCAACGGTGTAGATCATTCCGTTGATATCCGGAAAATCTTTTACACGTTGAATTGCGGTACCTATATCCTGTGTCATATATACAGCAGTACCATCACTTCGCAACACAATTTTTCTATCCAGGCCTTCATCGGTTAAATCGCACCAGACAGAGCCGTCCGCATCTTTTTCAAAAACTCCTTTTTCAAGTCCCGATTGTATAAAATCTTTCCCTAGCAAGTAGGTATCGCTTTCGTAATAATTTTTATCAAAATCTACCCCTATATTTTCGTAGGTGGCATCAAAACCCTCGTACACCCAGCCATTCATTTTTTTCCAAAGAGCAACTACATCAGGATCGCCAGCTTCCCATTTTTGAAGCATTTTCTGGGCCTCCAGCAAAATAGGAGCTTTGGCTTTGGCATCTTTTTCTGTAAATCCGTTTTCAACCAGGGTGTTTATTTCCTTTTTATATTCCTTATCAAATTTTACATAGTAGTTTCCAACCAGTTTATCGCCTTTTAATCCAGAGGTTTGCGGGGTTTCTTCATTTCCATAACGCTTCCAGGCGAGCATACTTTTACAAATATGAATACCACGGTCATTAATGATCTGGGTTTTATAAACTTTTTTACCCGCTGCTTTTAAAATTTCAGCAACCGAATACCCTAGCAATACATTACGTACATGACCTAAGTGTAATGGCTTGTTGGTATTGGGAGAAGCATATTCTACCATTATGGCTTCTGTGGTAGCAGGCACCTTCCCATAGCTATTAAAATTTTGAATGCTTGTAAAGAAATCCAGATAATAGGCATCGCTAAGTACAAGATTCAGAAATCCTTTTACTACATTATATTTTGAAACTTCAGCAACATTTGCAACCAGGTATTCGCCAATGGTTTCACCAATTTGCACAGGATTCCCTTTTACAGTGCGTAGCATAGAAAATACCACCACAGTTATATCGCCTTCAAAATCCTTTCGGGTAGCTTGAAACTCTATGTTTTCGAGGGTGGCGGCGTAGCTTTCAGAAACGGCTTTTATAATGTGTTGCGATAAAATTGACTGCAAATTCATGGTATGGCTTTAAAATTTCTTTTCAGTATAGGTACTGCGAAGAATGAAGGTGCAAAGATAGCTATATTTCAAAAAAAAGTTCATTTAGCAGGGCTTTTCATAAAAAAATCAACAGTATGTTAATCTTACTTGAATAACTAGGCCACTGTTGTATCTTACAGGCTTAAAATTCAACCCAATGAAAGCAAGCCCAGCCCTTATTTGTATTCCCGATATTAGTGGTTTTACCGAGTTTATGCGCTCGGTAGATATTGAAGTAAGTTCTCAGGTAATACCTGCCTTGTTAAATGAGATAATTTACAGCAACAAACTGGATTTAAAGGTTTCAGAAATTGAAGGAGACGCGGTACTTTTTTTCAGAAAAGGAGAATTACCCCCTTTTAAAGAACTGGTAGATCAATGCAAACTATTTTACACACAGTTTTACGAAAAAATGGAGGTCTTACTCAAGAAATTTAAAGAAAAGCATACAAACATTGAGTTTCCTGAAATACTTGGGTTAAAAATAATATTACATTATGGTGCCGAAATTGGTATGGTACAAATAGGAAATCATATTAAATTAATGGGAGAAGATGTAATTACAGCCCATAGATTACTTAAAAATGATGTCCCTATAGATGAGTACCTATTAATTTCAGATTCGCTTTTAACGCTTTTTAAAGAACAAAAAATTGAAGCAAACTGTAATTGGGCTAAGTTAAAAGCTGGCGAATTAGAAGTAGAGCATCTTGGTACTATAAAGTATCATTACATTAACCTAAAACCCTTAAACGGAGATTAAGCAACCACGAAGCTATCCCTCAAAGAACACGCAAACCCGCAACTAAAAAGTGAAAAGCGCGTTGGTACAACTCATCTTTTTCTCATAAAAGCCCCTGCCACGAGTGCCAACACACCCAGGCCTATCATAGCCAGGGTCTGGTTGCTTAATCCTTCTTTTGCTGTAACCTCCAAAGGGCCCACATCCAGAACTTCCTGTGGAACAAATGCATTGTACAGTCCAAAACCAATGAGCACGATGCCAACAACAATTAAAACAGATTTTAATATTTTCATAAGTGGTGATTAAGTTTGATAAAGATACTAAACTTAACCATCGTTTTTAAAGTTATGATAAAGTCTACAACTGTTTAACAAACATTGTATATCTTTAAACAAAATTATTCTCTTGAAAATTCTACTTACCGGTGCCAACGGTTATATAGGCATGCGATTATTACCATTACTTTTGGAAGAAGGACATGAAATTGTATGTTCTGTTCGCAATGCCAACAGGCTTTCGGTGACAGAAGATTTAAAGAAAAAGATAACTATTGTTGAAATTGATTTTCTAAATAAAGTACAACCAGACAAACTTCCAAAAGACATTGATGCTGCTTATTATTTAATACACTCTATGTCTGCTTCCACCGATGATTTTGATGAAAAAGAAGAGCTTTCTGCAAAAAATTTCAATCGCTACTTAGAAAATACCCGCTGTAAGCAAGTTATCTATTTAGGTGGCATTGTAAATGAGGAAAAACTAAGCAAACATTTAAAATCCCGTAAAAACGTGGAGGATACTCTAGGGAGTGGAAAAGCCAAACTCACCGTACTCCGTGCTGCTATTATTGTGGGTAGTGGAAGCGCGTCTTTTGAAATTATTCGCGATCTCTGCGAAAAATTACCTGTAATGATTACTCCAAAATGGGTAAAAACCCGCTGCCAGCCCATTGCTATACGTGATGTACTCACCTATCTAACTGGAGTGCTTGGCAATGAAAAAGCGTATAGAGAAAGTTTTGATATTGGCGGACCGGATATATTATCGTATAAAGATATGATGCTGGGGTATGCTACATGCAGAAACCTCAAGCTTGCCATTATAGACGTCCCCTTTATGTCTCCCAAACTCTCCTCATACTGGCTGTATTTTGTTACTTCAACCTCTTACAAACTAGCTTTAAACCTTGTAGACAGTATGCGTGTAGAAGTAATTACAAGGGATACCCGTTTACAGGAAATGCTTAACGTAAATCCTGTAACATACACCCAGGCAATTCAACTTGCTTTCAAAAAAATTAAGCAAAATCAGGTAGTTTCCAGTTGGAAAGACAGCATGGTGAGTGGACGTTTTAGGGAAGACTTAAAGAAATACGTAGAAGTTCCGGACCAGGGGTGTTTAAAGGATTCACAAACTATCAAACTTAAAAATCCTGAAAAAGCCCTGGAGAATATATGGAGTATTGGTGGCAAACGGGGTTGGTATTATGGAAATACACTTTGGAAATTAAGAGGATATCTGGACAAACTATTTGGAGGAGTTGGGTTACGTCGTGGCCGCACACATCCCAATAAAATATATGAAGGCGACAGTCTGGATTTCTGGAGAGTGATTCTTGCCGATAAAAAACAAAAACGGCTCTTACTTTTTGCTGAAATGCGAGTTCCAGGAGAAGCCTGGCTGGAATTTGAAATTGATGCTGAAAATGTACTACACCAAACCGCTACCTTTAGACCGCGCGGGTTATGGGGAAGACTCTACTGGTATACCATGCTCCCTTTTCATTATTTTATATTTGCAGGAATGATTAACAGAATAGCCAAAGCCTGAAAATAAAATCGAAATTTTATGCCTATAAGTATCGGGGTAAAAAATAAATAGTTTGCGTAGGAATCATTTTTTAAAATTTTGGCGACAATCGTCCAAGATATACCATGCACCCTTTTCTTAATTTTATTTTTTTAGGGATGATAAGAAAAATTGCTGCTTGCTAATCTTGAGTAAGCTTCTTTGGTAAAAACACCTCTGCCATCATGCATCGGGCGCTTCCGCCACCACAGGTTTCTATAGTGTGTAAATCACTACTCAAAATTTCGCAATGCTTTTTTATCTGGCTTATCTGTTCTGGTGATAGGCTTTTATGTGCAGCAAGACTCATTACCAGATATTTTTTATCATTGTCACCACGTACTTGCAACATATTTCCTGCAAATTGATGTATTTGAGCTTCGGTTATTTTTACGATTTCTTTTTTAGATTGTTTTAAAGAAGAAACCACTTGTTTTTTTTCTTTTGCATCGTCTATAGCATCCAGACAAATTATTGCAAAATCCTCTGCCAGAGCCATCATTACATTGGTATGGTAAATTGGCATTCGGGTATTGGCAACGGTTTGATTTGCTGTAAAAACGATAGGAGTATATTCAAAATCTTCACAAAATTCAATAAAAAGGTCTTCATCGGCTCTTGGGGACAAAGCACAATACGCAATCTTGTTTACCCTGTCAAGAAGTAAACTTCCAGTTCCTTCCAAAAAAACACCTTCGTCTTCGGCTGGCGTGTAATCCATAAAGTTTTCAATGTGAAATCCTTCGCTTTCAAGGCGCGTCATTATTTCTTCTCTGCGCTCACGACGTCTGTTTTCAGCAAACATAGGATACAAGCCTACCGTACCATTAGAATGAAAGCTCACCCAGTTGTTTGGAAAAATAGAATCTGGAGTATCCATTTTTAAATCGTCATGCTCCACAATCACTTGCACCCCCACTCCTCTCAATTTTGCTACAAAAGCGTCAAATTCTTCCTGTGCCTTGGTATTTATATCGAAGTTTCTGGCATCTATATCTTCTTGAAAATAGTTGTTCACCGCGGTTTCTTCGTTCATACGGAAAGCCACAGGGCGAATCATTAAAATGGTGTTGGTGATTTGTTGCATTAATTCAGCATATTTATTTTACAAAAATAACTTTTTTAAGACGTAATATCTCAGAAACGATACAACAATCGTGCTATAAAAACCTATAAAAAACAGGTGCCTCTTTCTTGCTGTTTCTCTGTTATTTTAGGTTTTCTGACAGGCTAAAGTTTGTAAAAGACTAGCAATTAGCTATCTTGCTATTTTAAATTTCAATTTTTATGAAAACGGCTACCAAACTTCCCTTGATTCTATTTTTTGGTCTTCTATTTTTTAGCCTGGTACCAACGACCTATGCACAACCCTACACCATTAACAGTGAATTTAGTAATACTACAGAGTATGACTACGTAACCGAAGGCATTTATATTGTATGGTGGGATAACGAATGGGATTATGAAGCAGATGCACTGGAACTCTTAACCTATATGCAACCATACCGGGACTATTGTTTGGATATATTAGATATGCAGGACCCACCTAACCCAACAGATGGCTTTTTCTATAATGTATATTTACACCACGGAGAAGACGATTTCCCTTCTTGGTGGGGAAATGGTCAGGGAACCGACAGCAACGGCTACCCCTATCTTACTTTGCCTATTGGGGCACATAACGATTGGGTAAATGTGGCACACGAGACATTTCATGTATTTCAATACAGTGCCACTTCGCAGGGTTTTGCTTATTCTGGCGACAGCCAATGGTATATTGAAGCTTCAGCCAATTGGTTTGCTGCCATTCAGAATGAAGGGGTGGCCGGGGCCTTTCTTGAAGCAGAAAGTTTAGTAAGGTTACCACACGTAGCCTTGTGGCTTAGTTATGATAATTTTCCCAATAACTACCCTGAAAACTGGCAACGGTACGTGCATCAATATGCATTAGCACTTTTTTTATATTATATGAGCGAACATACCGATGTACCCGATGAACTAATTACCAACGGAATGTATGCAGGAACCAACGACTTGCCACAGGAATATTTTTTTAACCAGTTAGGAGCTGAAGTTTTTAGAAACCATTTTTTGGATTGGGCAGCACGCATGACCAATCATTTCGATTTTTTACCCACCAATCAAATAGAGCGGTTTGAATTAGAATGGAACGATTATGCAGATCCGGAAGACGACAATGAGTTTATAGCAACCTACGCTAACGAGGGAACGAATGGCTGGGTCCGGCCCGCAGATGAAAATATTACGACAGGCTGGTCTTATAACACTTATAAAATAAATGTAACCGAAGCCGATAATTACTTATTTGAAATAAAAGGAGACGAGGAAGGCAGTGCTGGATCGGATTCTTTTTTTCAGGGTAAAGTACTTGTTCAGGATGTGGATGGAAATGCTCAGTTTTATGATGTCCCAATGTTGAATGAGCAAGAAGGTTCCTTCTTCCTGGAAGTTTCAGAAAACGATACTGCCATATATCTTATTGTAGCTTCGGTACCCGAAACCTTTACAGATGTTGAGCAAACCTATGGGTATGAAGTGAATATTACAAAAGGAGCTGTGCTTGGAGTTCCTGAAAATGATATGAGGACAACACCACCAAAAGTAATTGCACGATATGATTTATTAGGTAGAAAAGTTTTAGAAAATTATGTCGGCATTCAAATTGTGAAGTTTGATGATGGCTCTGTAAAGAAAATTTACAACCCACGTTAAATTTCAGTTTAAAACGAATAACTTATTCCCAATCCGTAGGCGGCTCCTAAAAAAGTATTCCTGCCTTTAAAGAGATAGGAAACCGAAACATAAGCCCCCAATTTTGAAGATAAAGGTTTATATAATGTCCCGCCAACTTTGTGAAAATTTACACCAAACTCTTTAAAATTTTGAGGTCTTGGAGTGCCACGATAGTCTATACCGCCAAAGGAATACTGGAAATCGTAAAACACATCATAATACCAGTTTGAGGTAGCTCTTCCTACTTTTAAGGTAGCTGGAAAACTATTTGGGACTTCTTCTAGTTTAAATGAGAATCCACTTTGAAGCGTGGCAAACCAAAAAGATTTGCTCGTAAAATGCAACATACCCCTGGTTTCAATACTAGTAGCCTGTTGGCCAATATCGTTAAGTCCACCTATTTTATAGTTTGAAACGGGAGTAGAAAAACCTGCTGCAGTACTTACTTCAAATTCTCCTATAGCTGAAGTAAAACGAAGAAATCGATACTTTAGAAAAACCGAAATATCCTGAAAATCACTTTCCTTATTACTGGATATATAAGGCACCATAAGATTTACATCCAGATTATCTGTAATGCCGAAGGCTGCAAAAACTGAAGTATAATAGGTGATACGCGTTAAATCTAGCTCGGTATCCCCAGCCAGATATTTTTTTGAATCTTCAAATCCGCTGCCCAATACCACAGCACCTTGGTGTTTATCTTTATAGAAACCATCTATTGCACCCTGTCCAAAAACCGAGGTGAATGTTAATAATCCTAAACTTGCAACAAGAAATAACCGCATACAAGATATACGAAGCAAGCTGCACTATAGATTTATCTATGTACCAGTAATTGTTTACTAACCACACCCTTTGAAGTTTGAATCTTTATAATATACAGTCCATTTTCCAGCGTTTGCACATCTAAAACGGGCTGGGCTGTAGTGTTATTCTGAAGTGATTTTACTTTTCTGGAAGCAGTATCAAAAACCTCAATAGTTTCAACTGTAAGCGTGATTGGGTGTGCTATTTGCACTGTATTTTTTGCGGGGTTAGGGTACAAAACTAGCTCAATTAATTGTCCGTTTTCTTCATTTCCAAGAATTTCTCCATTAAAATATTGTACCGCAAGATTATAAGCGTCAAGTCCTATTTGTTCGCCTAATTTTCTACCGGGAACATCGTCTACAGGAGGATGTATTCCACCCCAGATACGGGATAGGCTTGTTTGGTCTGAAGCGTCCCTATAGGTTGCCCATTGCAATGTAAACGGTTCTGAAGGTCCTTTTTCAAAAAACAAAAAGGTATCCTGTTCAATTTCAAACGTTCCCATGCCACCAGGAAAAAAAGCATCGCCTGTGGCAAAAGTCAACACTTCTGCTGCTGCTCTTGAAAACGTAGAATGTCCAGAAACGTATCCCGCAAAAGGAGGTGTTACAAAGGTGCCTCGTTGGTAGGGCCACCATCGTTTTGCAAGAATCCAGTCTACGCCAGCAATATCGGTTGTAGGATCTTCAATATAATCGGGGCCTTTCCAGGCAAGAACCTTAAGGTCTCCTAAATGGATTTCATCATCTGAAAATTCCAACGGGTCTCCCGGTTCAATTATTTCAATTAAATTATCAATAAGGGGCAATCCATGTGGGTCAAAATTGGGTAACGCCGGATCTGTACTTTGTCCCTTAGCTGCCATATACCGTATGGTTGAAATTGGTCTGGTATAATCGTAATATCCTTTAATTCCCCAGGTAGTAACTGCAGCATCGTGCATAGCACCACCAAGCGTTAAGTACAATTTTACATCCCATTCCAAATCGGATAGCACCGGACCTTCTCCAGCAAATTTCTTTTCTAACAACGGATGATCTGAAACATAATTAAGGATTACAAACCAATGTCCTGGTGGGGTTTCAGAATCTGGACCATCTGCCCAAAATTCGGCCAATACCCTGGAGTAGTCACTTAATTTTACGAGTTGTGGTTCATAAGGAAGCCCTGTGGCTGGGTTAAGTTCGTGTCCGTTCCCTGTTGCTCCACCGTTAGTGAAATCATAAAAATCTTTATATTCAGCAAAAGTTTCGGGGAATAGAGAACTATCAAAATTTCCTAAAGTTGCTGGTGAAATATCTATTTGAGTTGGGAGAGCTGGGTCTAAATGAGAAGACCAGGATAGTACCAATGAAAAATTCCATTTATAGGGATCTTCAATTCCATTTGCTGCAGAATCCTGAATATAAGGTGGTGCGCCCGGGTCGTTATAAATGTAACTGGTAATGCTGCCATTGTTTAAAATTTCCAAATCCTCCTCTTGTAACGCAAAGGGACTCACTTCCCCCCATTCTGGCCCTAAAAAATTGGGGATTCCACCAGGAATTACGTTTCCACTCTGGTCTATGTAAGATTCAAAAGCTAAGGGTTGCCAGTGGTCGGGGTTAATATTTATATTGTCCTCGTATTCTTCTAAAATTAGCGGCGGATTTACAGGGGCATAAAACTGACTGGCATAGTCGTTTTGTTCGTTGGAGTTATCCTGAAAACCAAATTCTATCATTTTTGCAGCAAGATAATTTCCCAATGCCGCATAGGAACCATCGCTATAATCCATAGTAGTTATAGTAGGATCGTACCCATATTCAATCATTAAGGCATCTATAGCGGTAAAAATTTCTTCAACACCAGGAGAATTTTCAAATCTGTGTTTTATAAATCTGTACAACGCATAGCTCATTACTTCTTTTGTAGCTTCGTCCGGATGAGTGGGAGAAGGTAATACGTTATAAGATGTTGAAAAGCCCTGAAAAGTATTCCCTAAAAGCACGGGGGAGGCAGGCGGGTTAAAAATTGCCCAGGCATCGTACATAAGTATGGTGCTATGAAAAAGGTTACGTGCGTGTACAGTAGGTCTTGCAAAATCATTGCGTATGGCGTGTAACATCTCTTCATTCCAGTCGCGGGCGGGCGAATGTTGTGCAATACCGTTTACAATGGAGAGGGTTACAAGAACAAAAAATATTTTAAATTTCATAACATTGGGGGTAGTCGCAGTATAATTCACAATATTACTAAAAAAGTGGCTATTCTGTTAAAGTTTAACGAATTGAACCCATAGCTGTTACGCTCTAATTAACGGCATAGTTGTACAACGCAACAAGCCTTCTTGTTTGGAAATCTCGGCATAGGGAACTTCTTCTACGGTAAACCCTTGGGAACGGAGCCAGCTATTTAATCTGGTGAAATTTTTTTCTGAAATAATGACATCTTCAGATATACTAAAAATGTTACTATTCATATGATACATTTCTTTTTTATCTATATGAAAACAGTTTTCTTTTCCGAAGAAATCCAGCAGCCACTGGTACTCTTCTTCAACTAAAAATCCTTCTTTATGAATAATACACTTACCTTTTCCTATAGGCTGGAAACAACAATCCAGATGCAGGGCATTATCTTGAGCAACCGTATTGCTTTTTCGGAGACTAAATGATTTTACTTTTTTATTGGGAAAAAGGGTTTGTAAATGTTGTACGGCTTTCCTATTGGTTCTTGCCGTTATGTACTTTTTATAATCTTCCCCGTAATAGGTACCCACAAAAATATAATCGCCATGAGGCATGACGTCGCCACCTTCAATATGTGCGTTTTCTGGAAATTCTATGATCTTTGACGGATCTATCTTCGAAATTACATGATCCAACGCATCAATCTCCCGGGAGCGGTCTTCCAGGATATTGGCAATAATAAACTTGTCTTCAATTACAAAAGCAATATCACGTGAAAAAATCTGGTTATAGTCTTCAAGGATACTGGGACGATATACGGTAACGCCATATTTTTTAAATATAGCAGCCAGCGCTTCCATTTCTACAATCATATCGTGTTCCAGAGGATATGTACCTGCTTTAATATGCTCTGCAGATTTTGGGTCGTACGCATCTTTAAGTTCTGGTGTTAGGCCATTGCTTTTGGCTGTGCCCAAAACTACAGCTCTAAGGGGGGAAAATTCGTTAGTAACGTTTAATTGCATCATAATTTCAAATATAAAAAAAGCACCTCATTCCTGAAGTGCTTTTCATTCAAATCTATTAAAATTATCTGTTTTCAACAGATTTGAAAGGTCTAAGGTTTTCGCCAATATAAACTTGTCTTGGTCTTCCAATAGGTTCTTTTCGAAGGCGCATCTCTCTCCATTGTGCAATCCATCCCGGTAATCTACCTAATGCAAACATAGGGGTGAACATTTCAACAGGAATGCCCATGGCTCTATAAATAATCCCTGAGTAAAAATCGACGTTAGGATATAATTTTCTGTCTACAAAATAGTTATCGCTCAAGGCTTCTTTTTCCAGGTCTTTGGCAATATCCAACACAGGATCATCTACGCCAAGCGCTTCAAGTACATCGTCTGCCGATTTCTTGATGATTTTTGCACGTGGGTCGAAATTTTTATAAACCCGGTGCCCAAAGCCCATTAAGCGGAATGGATCTTCTTTATCTTTTGCTTTTTGCATAAACTTGTGTGTATCTCCTCCATCTTCTTTTATAGCTTCCAGCATCTCGATCACGGCCTGGTTAGCTCCTCCGTGGAGTGGACCCCATAGTGCTGCAATACCTGCTGAAATGGAAACAAATAACCCAGCGTGAGACGAACCTACCATACGTACTGTAGAAGTAGAACAGTTTTGTTCGTGGTCTGCATGTAATATTAAGAGCTTATCCATGGCTTCCACTATCGTTTTATTCGAATTGTAGTCTCCACTTGGTTTTTTGAACATCATTTTTACAAAATTGTCCACATAACCCAAACTGTCATCTCCATAATCTAAAGGTAATCCTACTCTTTTTCTATAAGCCCAGGCAGTTAAAACAGGAAACTTAGCCATAAGTCTTACAATGGCATTGTACATCTCTTCTTCGCTATCTACATTTACGGAAGACGGATTAAAAGCCACCAAGGCACTGGTTAAAGACGATAACACTCCCATTGGGTGTGCAGACTTTGGAAAACCATCCAGGATTTTCTTTACATCTTCATCTACGTGAGACTGTGCTTTAATATCGGCATGAAATTTATCTAGCTCATGTTTTGTTGGCAGCTCTCCAAAAATCAACAAATAAGCTACTTCCAGGAAATCTGCTTTCTCTGCTAATTCCTCAATAGCATATCCACGATATCTTAAAATTCCTTCTTCTCCATTTAAGAAGGTAATTGCACTTTCACAAGAACCTGTATTTTTATAACCAGGATCTATGGTGGTTACACCTCCTGTAACGCCCCGAAGGGTTTTAATATCTATTGCTCTTTCTTTTTCAGTTCCAGTGACTAATGGAAATTCATACGATTTACCATCAATTTGGAGTGTAGCTGTTTTGGACATATATACTATTGGATTTTTTTAATTTTTCAGAAATGCTAAATTACAAAATATCCCCCTATTTTTTTAACAATAACGCCTATTTCTAGGTTAAATAATCCTTAAATGTAGGGTTTTGGTGTTGCTGAAATTTATTCCATAAAAAAACCTCTCCGAAATATTTCAAAGAGGAATTGTACCTTACCAATTATATTAATTAAATTTTAAACGCATTTCGCCCAGGATAATAGGCTACTTCTGCCAGTTCTTCTTCAATACGTAATAACTGATTGTATTTTGCCATTCGGTCGCTTCTTGACGCCGAACCCGTTTTAATTTGTCCGCAGTTAAGCGCCACAGCAAGATCTGCTATGGTATTATCTTCGGTTTCACCACTTCTATGGCTCATAACCGAGGTATATCCAGCGTTATGTGCCATATTTACGGCTGCAATAGTTTCCGTTAGTGTCCCAATCTGATTCACTTTTATTAAAATTGAATTGGCGATACCTTCATTAATTCCTTTTGAAAGTCTTTCAACATTGGTTACAAATAAATCGTCACCAACAAGCTGAACCTTCTCTCCCACTTTTTCTGTTAAAGATTTCCAGCCTTCCCAATCATTTTCATCCATTCCATCTTCTATGGAAATAATTGGGTATTTTGAACACAATTCAGCTAAATAAGATGCTTGTTCTTCGCTGGTTCTTACTTTTCCACTGTCGCCTTCAAATTTTGTGTAATCGTACGTACCGTTTACATAAAATTCGGCTGCTGCACAATCCAGAGCAATCATAATATCATCGCCCAGGGCATACCCAGTATTTTTTACTGCTTTTGCAATGGTATCTAGCGCATCTTCAGTTCCATCCAGGGTTGGAGCAAAACCACCTTCATCACCAACAGCGGTGCTTAAATTTCTATCGTGCAATACCTTTTTCAGATGATGGAATATTTCAGAACCCATTTGCATGGCCTGGGTAAAATTGTTAGCCTTTACCGGCATGACCATAAACTCTTGAAATGCAATAGGAGCGTCACTGTGAGAGCCTCCGTTAATAATATTCATCATAGGAACAGGAAGTGTTTTGGCACTTACACCACCTACATAGCGATATAGTGGCTGTCCCAATTCGGCTGCGGCTGCTTTTGCACACGCAAGAGAAACTCCTAAAATAGCATTTGCTCCAAGTTTAGATTTATTTGAAGTGCCATCCAGATCTATCATAATCTGATCTATCTGCGCTTGTTCAAATACTGAAACTCCCAGGAGCGTTCCTGCAATTTTACCATTTACGTTTTCAACTGCTTTTAATACGCCTTTGCCCATGTAATCGGTGCCACCATCACGCAACTCTACAGCTTCATGTTCACCTGTTGAAGCTCCCGAAGGTACTGCTGCACGGCCTAAGTACCCATGTTCGGTAATTACATCTACCTCTACGGTTGGATTTCCGCGGGAATCGAATATTTGTCTGGCGTGTATGTCTATAATGATACTCATTGCTAAAAATTGAAAGGTTAGTTTAATAAAGCTACCAAAGCTGACCTTCGATAAGTTCAGGCTGATAAATAGCTTGTATTTTAAAAATGAACCGCTGTCACACTAAACTTTTCGAAGTGCGACCAGCTCTATGTTATTTTGATTTTTTTATGTTCGCTACAAACTCATCAAACAAATAACTAGCATCGTGGGGTCCAGGACTGGCTTCTGGATGGTATTGCACCGAGAATACCGGCTTGTTTTTCATCCTGATGCCTGCTGCAGTCTGATCGTTTAAGTGTACGTGTGTAATTTCTATTGCCTCGTGGGCTTCAGCTTCTTTTCTGTTAATTGCAAAACCGTGATTTTGCGAGGTAATTTCACCTTTCCCGGTAATTAAATTAAGGATTGGATGATTAATCCCTCTGTGCCCGTGGTGCATTTTATAAGTAGAAATTCCATTAGCCAAAGCCAATACCTGGTGTCCAAGACAGATACCAAAAAGTGGTTTCCCAGAGTCAATAATTTTTTTGGTAGTTGCAATAGCTTCGGTTAAAGGTTCCGGATCTCCAGGTCCATTACTCAAGAAAAAACCATCGGGAGTAAAGCTTTGTAAATCTTCAAAAGAGGCATTGTATGGAAATACTTTTATATAGCAATCTCTATCGGCCAGACTGCGAAGTATATTTTTCTTGATTCCAATATCTAATGCTGAAATTTTATACGTAGCGTTTTCGTTTCCGAAGAAATAGGGTTCTTTTGTAGAAACTTTACTCGCTAACTCCAGGCCGTTCATATCCGGTACTTCTGCTAATTGCTTTTTTAAGCCGTCTACATTGTCTACTTCTGTAGAAATTACTGCATTCATCGCTCCGTGATCCCGAATATAACTTACCAGGGCTCTTGTATCTACATCACTTATGGCCAATACGTTGTTTTCATTTAAGAATTCTTCTAAGGAACCATCGGCTTCTGGTCTTGAGTAATGGTAACTAAAATTTCTGCAAATTAATCCTGCTATTTTAATCCCTTCACTTTCTACTTCATCTTTTGTGGTACCGTAATTACCTATATGGGCATTGGTGGTTACCATTAATTGTCCATAGTAGGAAGGATCTGTAAAGATTTCCTGGTAACCGGTCATTCCGGTATTAAAGCACACTTCTCCAAAGGCAGAGCCTTCTTTTCCTCCCACGGCTTTCCCGTGAAAAATGGTTCCGTCTGCAAGTAAAATTAAAGCGGGTTTTCTAGTTTGGTACTTCATCTGTATATAATATTTGAGAAATAGGAAGATGGAATGCCTGAGTATATAGCTTCGGTGGGTTTACACTTTGTTAATGGGCATTTCATAGTTTTCTATAAAAAAGTTTTGCAAAAATACGCTTATTCAAGCTTTTACTAAAATTGTGTTTTTATAAGTTTTAAACAAATTAATTTGTAAGCTTACTTATGTTCTTATGGTGTAAGTACTAGTACTACTGTCTCATTCAACTGAACTTTGCAGTATAAAAAAAGGGATAAACATTTAACTGTTTATCCCTTTTAAAAATATTTAATGAAGAAGCTTCATTTACTCTTCTTCTTTTTTAGCTTCGGTTGCTTTTGCTGCTGGTGCAGCGGCCGCTTTAGAGCCTCCACGACGACTACGACGTGTAGATTTCTTTTTAGTCGCTTTTCCTGCATTGTAAAGCTCGTTATAGTCAACCAGCTCAATCATTGCCATATCTGCAGCATCACCTGCACGACTTCCCAGTTTAATGATACGCGTGTATCCTCCTGGACGATCCCCTACTTTTACAGCTACATCGCGAAACAATTCGATAACAGCATCTTTTTGGCGTAAACGTGCCATAACAATACGACGGTTGTGCGTAGTATCTTCTTTAGACTTTGTGATCATTGGTTCTACAAATTGCTGTAAAGCCTTTGCTTTTGCTACCGTAGTATTAATTCTCTTGTGCTCGATTAAAGAACAAGCCATGTTTGCCAACATAGATTTTCTATGGGCTGTTTTTCTTCCTAAGTGGTTGAATTTTTTTCCGTGTCTCATGACATTTGATTTATCATCTTGCTACCAAACCCGTATTTGCGAGGAGCAAAATATGATTATTTAAATTTTTATTTTGGTATTCTATATTGTGCTTTAATTTAAAAGCTACAATCCAAAATCCCTTAGTCTTTATCTAATTTGTATTTTGAAAGATCCATTCCAAAATTCAGTCCTTTTACGTTTACAAGCTCTTCCAGCTCGGTCAACGATTTTTTACCGAAATTTCTAAATTTCATCAAATCATTCTTATTATACGACACCAAGTCTCCTAGCGTATCAACTTCTGCTGCTTTTAAACAGTTTAAGGCACGTACTGAAAGATCCATATCTACTAATTTGGTTTTCAATAACTGACGCATGTGCAATGATTCCTCATCGTATGTTTCAGTTTGTGCAATCTCGTCTGCTTCCAGCGTAATGCGCTCATCACTAAACAACATAAAGTGGTGTATTAGTGTTTTTGCAGCTTCGGTCAAGGCATCTTTTGGATGAATTGAACCGTCTGTCTGGATTTCAAAAACTAATTTTTCGTAATCTGTTTTCTGCTCTACACGGAAGTTTTCAATACTGTACTTCACGTTTTTTATAGGAGTGTAAATAGAGTCGGTAAAGATAGTTCCAAGAGGCGCATTTGCTTTCTTGTTTTCTTCAGCAGGAACGTAACCACGACCTTTCTCGATAGTAATCTCGAAATTCATGTTTACTTTTTTCTCCATATTACAAATAACCAGTTCTGGGTTTAACACCTGGAAACCAGAGATGTATTTTTGGAAATCTCCTGCAGTCAACTGGTCATTTCCATTTACTGAAATGGTTACAGTTTCGTTATCTATTTCATCTATTTGACGCTTAAAACGCACTTGTTTTAAATTCAATATTATTTCGGTTACATCTTCCACAACGCCTGCAATAGTAGAAAACTCGTGATCTACTCCTTCGATACGTACCGAAGTAATTGCAAAACCTTCTAAAGATGATAAAAGAACCCTTCTTAAAGCATTACCCACAGTTAACCCATAACCAGGCTCCAAGGGACGAAATTCGAATTTCCCCTCGAAATCTGTAGAGTTGATCATGATAACTTTATCGGGCTTCTGAAAACTAAATACTGCCATTATTTTCTTCGTTTTAATTGTTATTTAGTTGCGCGATTTAAAAGCTTGAAGAACACTATAAATCCTTTGGCTAAATACCAATGTGATTAATTTATTATTTAGAATATAATTCGACGATAGACTGAACATTAATGTTCTCTGGAATCTGGATTAATTGTGGTACAGAAACATAGTTTCCTTCCATTTTTTCTCCATTCCAGGTAATCCATTCGTACACGTGACGTGCGTTGTCTAACGAAGATGTGATTGCTTGCAACGATTTAGATTTTTCTCTAACTCCTACAACATCACCTGCTTTTAATTGGTAAGAAGGGATGTTTACTTTTTCCCCATTTACGGTAATATGTCTGTGGCTCACTAATTGACGTGCTGCGCTACGTGTTGGGGCAATCCCCATACGGAATACAACATTGTCTAAGCGAGACTCAGCTAGTTGCAACAATACTTCCCCTGTAATTCCAGGCGCTGCAGTTGCTCTTTTAAACATGTTTCTGAATTGACGCTCCAAAATACCATAGGTATATTTTGCTTTTTGCTTTTCAGCCAGCTGAATTGCGTATTCAGATTTTTTTCCACGACGACGGTTGTTACCGTGTTGCCCTGGAGGATAGTTTCTTTTTTCGAAGGCTTTGTCTTCTCCGAAGATAGCCTCACCAAATTTACGGGCTATTTTAGATTTTGGACCAGTATATCTTGCCATTTCTTGTTGTTTTTGAAGGAGAAACTAAATTAAGGTCTTACGTTAATCCTCTAGTTTCTTAACCCTTCGGTTGCTATTAATTAAAATTATTTTTGCTATACTAAAATAAAGATTGGATTACCAACGGCAATCCAATTAAAAGTTATTAAACTCTTCTACGTTTTGGAGGACGACATCCGTTATGTGGCATTGGAGTTACATCAATGATTTCTGAAACTTCAATTCCTGCATTGTGGATAGAACGAATAGCAGATTCTCTACCATTTCCTGGTCCTTTTACGTATACTTTACACTTACGCATTCCAGCTTCAGTTGCAACAGCTGCTGCATCTTCTGCTGCTAATTGTGCAGCGTAAGGAGTGTTTTTCTTAGATCCTCTAAAGCCCATTTTACCGGCAGAAGACCAAGAGATTACATCTCCGTTCTTGTTTGTCAACGAAATGATAATGTTATTGAAAGATGCATTAATATGCGCTTCTCCAACTGAGTCCACATTAACTTTACGTTTTTTTGTGCTTTTAGCTTTTGGATTTGACTTTGCCATATCTCTAGTGATTATTTAGTTGCTTTTTTCTTGTTTGCAACTGTTTTACGTTTTCCTTTTCTGGTTCTTGAGTTGTTCTTAGTACGTTGTCCACGTAACGGAAGTCCCGCTCTGTGGCGGATACCTCTGTAACAACCAATGTCCATTAAGCGTTTAATGCTTAATTGCACTTCACTACGTAATTCACCTTCGATTTTGAAAGACCCAACAGCATCACGAATAGCACCGATTTCATCATCGTTCCATTCGTTTACTTTTTTGTCTTCGCTAACTCCGGCTTTTCCTAATATATCTTTCGCTCGGCTGTTGCCAATTCCGAAGATATACGTTAACGCGATTACACCCCTTTTATGCTTTGGGATATCTACACCTGCGATTCTTGCCATAACTTATCCTTGTCTTTGTTTGAACCTTGGGTTCTTTTTATTAATTACATATAATCTGCCTTTTCTGCGAACAATCTTGCAGTCGGCACTTCTCTTTTTAACTGATGCTCTAACTTTCATAATAGCTTAGTATCTGTATGTGATGCGAGCCTTTGTTAAATCGTACGGGCTCATTTCTAATTTTACTTTATCTCCAGGTAATAACTTAATATAGTGCATACGCATCTTACCTGAAATATGCGCAGTAACTACGTGACCGTTTTCTAACTCTACTCTAAACATTGCGTTAGATAGTGCTTCGATAATGGTTCCGTCTTGTTCTATTGCGGGCTGTTTTGCCATATTTAATTTTTATTTTAATTATAAACTACGTTTGTCACACGTGACTTTCAATAGTCATACCAATAATTAAAAACCAATTTTTTAGTTATGCTACTGCTTTTCTGTTCTTTCCAGACTTCATTAATCCGTCATAATGGCGGTTTAATAAGTAGGAGTTAATTTGTTGCATAGTATCTATTGCTACACCTACCATAATTAACAGTGAAGTCCCTCCAAAGAACAATGCCCACCCTTGCTGTACTCCCATAAGTTTTACAACAAATGCTGGGAAGATAGCTACCAGTGCCAGAAATATAGAACCTGGTAAGGTAATTTGCGACATAATTCTGTCTAAGAATTCAGCTGTATCTGTTCCGGGTTTAATACCTGGAATAAAACCTCCGCTTCTTTTAAGATCATCTGCCATTTTATTGGTTGGTACGGTAATCGCTGTATAGAAATACGTAAAGATGATGATTAAGGCTGCGAACACAACATTATACCATAATCCAAAAATATCACTAAAGGTAGCCAACATACTTTGTCCCCACTCTGTATCTTTAATAGATCCTAAGTTTGCCAATGCTGTTGGCACAAACATTAAAGCTTGTGCAAATATAATTGGCATTACTCCAGAAGCATTCAACTTTAAAGGAATGAACTGTCGTGCACCAAAAATGTTCTTTTCGTATCCACCACTAGCGGTACGCCTTGCATACTGGACCGGGATTTTCCGAACTGCCATGACCAACATCACACAGGCAAGAATAATGACGAACCAGATTACCAACTCAATTAACACAAACATAATGCTACTTGAAGCTAGTTCTTGTGCAAAAGATTGTGGTAATGTTGCAATAATACCTACCATAATTAAAATAGAGATACCGTTTCCAATACCTTTATCGGTAATTTTTTCACCCAGCCACATCGCAAAAATACAACCAGTCACAAGAATAATTGTAGAAGAAACAAAGAACATTGGTGTTTTACCAAGAATAAATGCATCGGCAGGAACTCCAAGAGCCTCTAAACCGAACAAATAACTAGGGGCTTGTACCAAACAGATACCAATGGTTAACCAACGGGTAATCTGCGTTATCTTTTTTCTACCACTTTCTCCCTCTTTCTGTAATTTCTGAAGATACGGAACTGCAATTTGCATTAACTGAACTACAATGGAAGCAGAGATATAGGGCATAATACCCAACGCAAAAACAGAAGCATTTGCAAAAGCACCTCCTGTAAAAGCATTTAATAATCCACCAATTCCACCAGCATCAAAGTTGCCAGCAAATCCGCCCAGTTTCGAAGCGTCTATCCCGGGTAAAACTACTTGTGCACCAAAACGGTATACCAATAATAGTCCGAGTGTAACCATGATGCGGTTACGAAGCTCCTCTATTTTCCAGACATTTTTTAAGTTCTCGATAAATTTCATCCGTATCTGTATTACAATGTTATTGCTTCACCTCCAGCAGCTTCAATAGCTTGCTTTGCTGAGGCAGTAAACTTGTGTGCAGACACTTTTAATCCAGCTTTCAATTCTCCTCTACCTAAAATCTTCACCATCTCATTCTTTCCGGCCAAACGAAGACTTACCATTGTATCGAAGTCTACTGTATCCTTAATTTTCTTGTCGTCAACCAATTTCTGAAGGGTATCAAGATTTACACCTTGGTACTCTTTACGGTTAACATTCGTAAACCCAAATTTAGGTACACGACGTTGTAAAGGCATTTGACCACCTTCAAAACCAACTTTTTTAGAGTATCCTGAACGTGACTTCGCACCTTTGTGCCCACGGCCCGATGTTCCAGCTTTACCTGAACCTTGACCTCGCCCTAATCGTTTTCCCTCTCTATGGGTAGAACCTTTTGCAGGTTTTAAGTTACTTAAATCCATGTTGTATATCTTAAACAGTTTCTACTGAAACCAAGTGTTTAACTTTATTTACCATACCAAGAATATTTGGCGTGTCTTCGTGCTCGATGGTTTGTCCTATTTTTTTAAGACCTAATGCTTCAAGCGTTCTCTTTTGGTTCTGTGTGCGGTTGATGGCACTCTTCACCTTAGTTACTTTAATTTTTGCCATTTCTCTAGTATTTATCCTTTATATAATTTTTCCAAAGTAATACCACGTTGTTTTGCAACGGTCTCTGCACTACGCAATTGTAATAAAGCATCAAAAGTTGCTTTTACTACGTTGTGTGGGTTTGAGGACCCTTGAGACTTAGATAATACATCGTGAACACCTACCGACTCTAATACCGCACGTACTGCACCACCAGCAATTAAACCGGTACCAGGGGCTGCTGGTAAAAGATTTACTCTTGCTCCACCATACTTACCTTTTTGTTCGTGTGGTAAAGAAGCTCTGTTTAAAGGAATACGAACCAAGTTTTTCTTAGCGTCTTCTATAGCTTTGGCAATGGCGCTGGCAACGTCCTTAGACTTACCTAACCCTTGTCCCACTACTCCGTTCTCGTCTCCTACAACTACAATAGCTGAAAATCCGAAAGCACGACCACCTTTGGTTACCTTAGTAACACGTTGTACACCCACCAAACGGTCTTTTAATTCAAGACCTCCTGGTTTTACTGTTTCTACGTTTTTATAATCTTGATACATATTTCTTAGAATTTAAGGCCGCCTTCGCGTGCTCCTTCAGCTAATGATTTTACTCTTCCGTGGTAAAGGTATCCACCTCTGTCAAAACTTACTGTTTCAACACCTGCTTTTGTTGCTCTTTCAGCAATTGCTTTACCTACTAATTTTGCAGCTTCAACTTTATTTACTTTTGAAGCGTCTATGTCTTTATCTCTTGAAGATGCGGCGGTAATGGTTGTTCCATTTACATCGTCAATAAGTTGTGCATAGATCTCTTTATTACTTCTGTAAACAGCCAAACGTGGACGTTGTGCTGTTCCCGAAACCGTTTTGCGGATTCTGAATCGAATACGGTCTCTTCTATCGCTTTTTGATAATGCCATAACGTTATTTCTTATGCAGATTTACCTGCTTTTCTTCTAATGATTTCACCAACAAACTTGATACCTTTTCCTTTGTAAGGTTCTGGCTTACGGAAGCCGCGGATTTTAGCCGCTACTTGTCCTACCAATTGCTTGTCGTATGATGTTAATATTACAATCGGGTTTTTCCCTTTTTCACTAACGGTCTCCACTTTTACTTCTGGAGCAATGTCCATAACGATATTGTGAGAGAAACCAATTGCCAAATCTAATTTCTGGCCTTGATTGCTTGCTCTGTATCCTACTCCAACCAACTCTAATTTTTTAGTCCATCCGTTGGATACACCTTCAATCATATTGTTAATTAGTGCGCGGTACAGACCGTGCTTTGCTCTGTGATCCTTCGCATCGCTAGGACGCTCCAAAACTACATTACCTTCTTCAATTTTTACGCTAACATCAGTTATTTCCTGAGTTAACTCGCCTAATTTCCCTTTAACAGTTACAGTGTTGTCTTTTACATCTACTGTTACTCCTTCAGGAATCGCTACCGGGTTTTTACCTATTCTTGACATTTCTTTCTTGTCTTTTCAATTATTAGTAAACGTAACACAATACTTCTCCACCTACATTCTGGTTGGCAGCTTGCTTTCCTGTCATTACTCCTGCTGAAGTTGACACAATAGCAATACCTAAACCATTCAAGATACGTGGCATTTCTGAAGCACCTGCATACTTACGTAAACCGGGTGTACTTATTCTTTGTAATCTTTTGATAACCGGGTCTTTGGTTAGCTTGTCATACTTCAAGGCGATCTTGATAGTTCCCTGTGGGCCATTATCGTCTTCAAATTTGTAGCTAAGGACAAAACCTTGGTCAAACAAAATTTTTGTAATCTCTTTTTTAAGATTTGAAGCTGGCACCTCTACTACACGGTGTCCTGCTTTCACTGCATTTCTAACTCTCGTTAGATAATCTGCGATTGGATCTGTTGTCATTTATTGTTTATTGCGGTAGTGGTTTTTTATTCCGAACTAATTTCAGTCTAAAACCTTCAACCAGTTTATAAAATTACCAAGAAGCTTTTCTTACTCCTGGAATTAATCCTTGGTTTGCCATTTCACGAAACATTACACGTGAAATACCGAACACTCTCATATATCCTTTTGGACGTCCTGTTAATTTACAACGGTTGTGTTGACGAACAGGAGAAGCATTCTTCGGCAATTTTTGAAGTGCTTCATAGTCGCCAGCTTCTTTTAAAGCTTTACGCTTTTCAGCATACTTAGCTACCATCTTCGCTCTTTTACGCTCACGCGCTTTCATTGATTCTTTAGCCATCTCTTAGTTCTTTTTAAAAGGTAATCCTAATTGGGTTAATAATGATTTTGCTTCTTTATCGGTATCGGCAGAAGTTACGAAGGTAATATTCATCCCTTCAATTTTCTTTACCTTATCAATATTGATTTCAGGAAAGATAATTTGTTCTTCGATTCCCATACTGTAGTTTCCTCTACCGTCAAAACCAGTTGCTTTAATACCTGTAAAATCACGCACGTTAGGCAATGAACTTGTAATAAGTCTATCTAAAAACTCATACATACGTTCCCCACGCAACGTTACTTTAGCACCAATTGGCATTCCTTTACGTAATTTAAAGGTTGCAACGTCTTTCTTTGAAATGGTTGCAATTGCACGTTGTCCGGCAATAATTGAAAGCTCCTCTACAGAGTTGTCTATCAATTTTTTGTCGGCTACTGCTGCTCCAACTCCACGAGACAATACGATGCACTCTAGTTTTGGAACCTGCATTACGTTTTTGTAACCAAATTCGTCTGTAAGAGCATTCATTACTCTGCTCTTGTATTCTTCCTTAAGTCTTGGTGTATATGCCATAACTATAATACTTGATTCGATTTTTTAGAAAATCGTACTTTTTTACCATCTTCCATTCTATAGCCTACACGTGTAGCTTCACCAGATTTTGGATCTACCAACGACAGGTTAGAAATATGAATAAGAGCTTCTTTTTCTGTAATTCCACCCTGAGGGTTTGCAGCGCTAGGCTTCTCATGTTTCTTTACAGTATTCACTCCTTCTACTATTGCTTTGTTCTTCTCGGCATCTACACGTAGTACTTTCCCTTCTGAACCTTTATGTTCTCCAGTAGTAACAACTACAGTATCTCCCGATTTTATTTTAAGCTTTCCCATTTCGTTATCTATTAAAGCACTTCAGGTGCTAATGATACTATTTTCATAAATTGTTTGTCACGAAGCTCACGAGCTACTGGTCCAAATACACGGGTACCTCTCATTTCACCCTGTGGGTTCAACAATACACATGCATTGTCGTCGAAACGAATGTACGATCCATCTGGTCTTCTAACTTCTTTTACGGTACGAACCACTACTGCGGTAGATACTGTTCCCTTTTTTACGGTTCCGTTAGGCGTTGCTTCTTTTACAGTAACAACAATTTTGTCTCCTATTGATGCGTAACGTTTTTTAGTCCCGCCCAATACACGGATGGTAAGCACCTCTTTGGCACCTGTGTTATCCGCTACTCTAAGTCTTGATTCTTGTTGTAACATAATTACTTCGCTCTTTCAATTATTTCTACTAGTCTCCAACATTTGGTTTTACTCATAGGTCGTGTTTCCATGATCTTTACAGTATCGCCTTCGTTGCAGTCGTTTTTCTCGTCGTGTGCTACGTATTTTTTCGTTTTTAAAACGAATTTTCCATACATAGGGTGCTTTACTTTTTTCACCTCGGCAACAACAATAGATTTCTCCATTTTGCTACTGGTTACTACACCTATACGTTCTTTTCTTAAGTTTCTTTTTACTTCCATCTTTCAGCTTCGTACTATTGTACTTCTCTTTTAGTTAGTTCTGTCGCAATTCTAGCAATAGCTCTTCTGTGAGATCGTAGCTGAATTGGATTGTCCAACGGTGAAATGGTGTGAGCCATTTTAAGGTTTGCGAATGCTTGTCTGTTTTCAGTCAACGCTTCTTGCAAATCCGCTGTTGATGCTTCTTTTATTTCTGATTGTTTCATCTTTGTAAAATTAAGCTTGATAATCTCTAGACATGATAAACTTAGTTTTCACCGGTAATTTTTGAGCGGCTAATCGAAGGGCTTCTTTAGCAGTTTCTAACGGTACTCCGGAAACTTCGAATAATACTCTACCTGGCTTTACAACAGCTGCCCAATATTCTACGGCACCTTTACCTTTACCCATACGTACCTCGAGAGGTTTTTTAGTGATAGGCTTGTCTGGAAAAATCATAATCCAGATAGACCCTTCTCTTTTCATAAAACGGGTTGCGGCAATACGCGCTGCTTCAATTTGACGTGCTGTCAGGAAATTTGAATCTAAAGATTTAATACCAAAAGTTCCATAGGCTAGCTGGTTTCCTCTACCTGCATTACCTTTCATGCGGCCCTTTTGTTGTTTACGGTATTTTGTTCTTTTGGGTTGTAACATCTTTTCTTTTCTTTAAAAAATTACTTTCTGTTACGACGTGATTTGTTACCACCTCGACCAGAACCGCTTTTTCCACCTTTTTTGTCTAAACCGACTAATGGAGAAAGCTCTCTTTTACCATATACTTCGCCTTTCATGATCCATACTTTTACACCCAGTCTACCATAGGTAGTGTGTGCTTCAACTAAAGCATAATCAATATCGGCTCTAAATGTACTCAACGGAATACGTCCATCCTTGTACGCTTCACTACGCGCCATTTCGGCACCGTTTAAACGTCCAGAGATCTGGATTTTAATTCCCTCAGCATTCATACGCATTGCAGCCGCAATTGCCATCTTAATTGCACGACGGTAAGAGATTCTGTTCTCAATTTGTCTTGCAACACTACTACCCACTAGAAATGCATCTAATTCTGGTCGCTTGATTTCGTGAATGTTGATTTGTACTTCTTTTCCGGTAATTTTTTTGAGCTCTTCTTTTAGCTTGTCTACTTCCTGACCACCTTTCCCGATAATGATACCAGGTCTTGCAGTAGTAATAGTAACGGTTACAAGCTTAAGCGTACGCTCAATAATTACTCTAGACACACTTGCTTTACTTAAACGAGCATGGATGTATTTTCTAATCTTGTCGTCTTCGGCTAATTTATCGCCGTAGTCGTTCCCTCCGTACCAGTTGGATTCCCATCCTCTAATGATACCTAAACGGTTCCCGATTGGATTTGTTTTTTGTCCCATTTAAATTTAGCTTTGTGTGTTATCGTTAGCTCCTAAAACCAGTGTTACGTGGTTGGAACGTTTTCTAATTCGGTGTGCACGACCCTGTGGTGCTGGACGTAGTCTTTTCAACATGGTTCCACCATCTACACGGATCTCTTTAATAAATAGATCTGCATCTTCTAAAGAGGCTTCTTCATTTTTTGCTTGCCAGTTTGCAATGGCAGACAACAACAGTTTTTCCAAACGGTTAGAAGCTTCTTTTTTGCTGAATCTTAAAATATTAAGCGCTGTGTCTATCTTTTCTCCACGTACCAGATCTGCAACTAATCGCATTTTTCTTGGTGACGTAGGGCAATTGTTCAATTTAGCGAAGTACTGTGTCTTCTTCGCTTCCTTGATTGCTTCTGCTCTTTCTCTTTTACGAACTCCCATGGCCTATTATTTTTTTCCTTTGTTTTTAGCACCTGCGTGACCACGGAATGATCTTGTAGGTGAAAATTCGCCTAATTTATGTCCTACCATATTTTCAGTTACATATACAGGTACAAATTGTTTCCCGTTATGAACTGCAATGGTTTGTCCTACAAAATCTGGAGTAATCATAGAAGCTCTTGACCAGGTTTTGATCACGGTCTTCTTATTGCTCTCAACATTTTGCTGTACTTTTCTATCTAACTTGTAGTGAACGTACGGTCCTTTTTTTAACGATCTTGCCATAGCTTATTTCTTTCTACGTTCGATTATATACTTATTACTTGCCTTAGTTCTAGAACGGGTTTTGTATCCTTTAGAAGGAATACCGTTTCTTGAACGTGGGTGTCCTCCAGAAGATTTCCCTTCACCACCACCCATTGGGTGATCTACCGGGTTCATTACTACTGGTCTTGTTCTTGGACGACGGCCCAACCATCTAGATCTACCTGCTTTACCACCAACCAATAATTGATGATCACTGTTACTTACAGCACCAATGGTAGCCATACAAGCAGTTAAAATCATTCTTGTTTCACCAGACGGCAATTTAACGGTAGCATATTTTCCATCACGCGCCATAAGCTGTGCAAAAGCACCAGCACTTCGGGCCATAACAGCACCTTGACCTGGACGTAACTCTATACAAGAAATAATAGTACCTAACGGAATACCCGCTAAGGTCATTGCGTTTCCGATTTCGGGAGCGGTTTGCTCACCAGAAACGATGTTTTGCCCAACTTGAAGTCCGTTTTGAGCAATTACGTATCTCTTTTCTCCGTCTTGGTAATTTACCAAAGCGATAAACGCTGTACGGTTAGGATCGTATTCGATTGAAGCAACAGTAGCAGGTATTCCATGCTTGTCGCGCTTAAAATCGATAATTCTGTAACGTTTTTTATGACCACCACCAATGTAGCGCATGGTCATTCTTCCTTGACTGTTTCTACCACCAGAACGTTTTTTCGGAGCTAATAAACTTTTCTCCGGCTTATCAGTTGTAATGGCGTCATAACCATTTACAACTCTAAAACGCTGTCCTGGGGTGATAGGTTTTAATTTTCTTACTGACATCTTTTGTCTAATTTATTGCAAGCTTAGCTTACAAATTGTTGTAAAAATCTATTGTATCACCTTCCGCCACCTGTACAATTGCTTTTTTAACAGCATTTGTTTTACCAGTTTGAACCCCCGTCTTCGTATAACGAGTACGACGATCTGGGCGGACATTCATTGTGCGAACTTTTTCAACAGAAACTCCGTAAGTGGCCTCGACCGCTTTCTTGATTTCTACCTTATTCGCCTTTGGGCTTACCACAAAACCATATCGGTTATTTACTTCCGCATCTGCTGTGGCTTTTTCCGTAATTATAGGTTTAATTAAGATATTCATCTTGCTTCTATTTACTTAAATTCGTATTAATTCCTTCCAAAGAACCTTCAAACAACACAACGCTGTTTGCATTCATAATTTTGTAAGTGCTTAATTCTGAGTTATTTACAACTTCAGTGCCTTTCAAATTACGAGATGACAAATATACGTTATTATTTGACTCTCCCAACACAAACAAAGATTTTTTGTTTTCCAGTCCTAAATTCTTTAAAACTGAGGTGAAATTCTTTGTTTTTGGAGCATCAAAATTCAAATCTTCAATTACTACAATCGCTTTGTCATTTGCCTTTACAGTAAGGGCAGATTTACGAGCCAAGCGCTTTAAGTTTTTGTTTAGTTTGAAAGAATAATTTCTTGGTCTAGGTCCGAACATACGTCCACCACCTTTAAACAAACCAGACTTAATACTACCTGCTCTGGCAGTACCTGTTCCTTTTTGCTTTTTTATCTTTCTGGTAGAACCAGTAATTTCTGCACGCTCCTTAGCTTTGTGAGTTCCCTGGCGTTGGTTTGCCAAGTACTGCTTTACATCAAGATACATTGCATGATTATTAGGCTCAATACCAAACACATCTTTAGAAAGTTCAACCTTTCTACCTGTGTCTTTTCCGTTTACATCTAATACAGCTACCTTCATTACTTTTGGATCATTACATAAGCGTTCTTATGTCCAGGCACACATCCCTTCACTACTAGAAGGTTTTTGTCTGCTACTACCTTAAGAACTCTTAAATTTTCAACTTTCACCTTTTCGTTCCCCATTTGGCCAGCCATACGCATTCCTTTAAAAACTCTTGCAGGATATGATGCCGCTCCAATAGAACCTGGTGCTCTTAAACGGTTGTGCTGTCCGTGAGTAGCTTGACCCACACCACCAAAACCGTGACGTTTTACAACCCCCTGAAATCCTTTACCTTTGCTTGTTCCGGAAATATCCACAAACTCGCCTTCAGTAAAGTGATCTACAGAAATTGTATCACCTAATTTATAATCTTCTTCAAATCCTTGGAATTCGGCGACTTTGCGTTTTGCAACGGTTCCTGCTTTTTTGGCGTGGCCTTCAGCAGCTTTTGTTGCAGTCTTCTTGTCATCGAAACCAAGTTGAAGAGCTTCGTACCCGTCAACCTCTTTGGTTCTGACTTGGGTAACAACACAGGGCCCACACTCAATAACGGTACACGGCATATTTTTACCGTTCTCGTCAAAGATGCTGGTCATCCCTATCTTTCTTCCAATTAACCCAGACATATTTAATTATTTATTAATTATTACTTATTTAAATT
>PANU01000062.1 GCA_002707745.1 Flavobacteriaceae bacterium | reverse complement strand
CCCCACTGGGAATCGCTGTATGTTGGACTAAAAGGGACGCAGATAGCTACAAATCCTGCCACACCAAATAACAATACCCCAGCCACTGAAGCCATAGAGTTTGAAAGTGATGAAATTACGGGTAGTTTGTTTCCCACATCCGACCATGATAGTGAATTTACTACCTTCCAGTTACAGCAAAAATACATTGTAAGCGCCATCAAAAATGGAATGTTGGTTATTCATCAGCATTTGGCACATTATCGTGTACTTTATGAAGAATTACTAAAAAATATTACGGTACAGGAAGCTGTAAGCCAGCAGCTGTTGTTTCCATTGCAGCTTCAGTTTTCTAAACCCGATCTGGAAATTTTACATAAAATTCAGGAGCAATTAGAGCACACAGGGTTTGCTTTTGCTGAAACCACTAGTGAACACCTGGAAATAAAAGGAATTCCTGTAGCCGTAACCGAAAGTCAAACAGAAACTATTCTGGAACAGCTAGTGAGTGATATTAGAGAAGAAGTGCCAGATGCAGGGTTTAGCCAGAACGATCTTTTGGCAAAGAGTATGGCGAAAAGTATGGCTATTAAAACCGGAACTGCTTTAAACAAGGAAGCACAGGAGCACCTGGTACACAGGTTGTTTGCCTGTAAAGAGCCAAGTGTGTCCCCAGATAATAAACCCGTTCTGGTCACAATTGATACCAATGAACTAGATAAAAAGTTTAATTAAAAAGTTGCCCGTCTACACGGGCACTAGAGATGAGAGGAATTAGCGATACGGTAAAGCATATTATTATTATTAATGTCATTTTCTGGGTGGCAACTTTACTCATTGGTAGTAATGGTGAGTTTATGGAAAGTCTATTTGCCATGCATTTCCCACTAAATGATGGGTTTAAACCGTGGCAAATTATAACGCATATGTTTATGCACGCCAGTTTTGATCAGGGCGGGGGTATTGTTTTTTATCATATTCTCTTTAATATGTTCGGGGTGTGGATGTTTGGAACCCCACTGGAGCAAATGTGGGGGAAGAAAAAGTTTATCTTTTTTTATATTTCGGCTGGATTAGGGTCGTTGTTGCTGTATACAGGAATTTTGTATTTTCAGTTTTCAGCAGCGCTGGATACATTAATTGCAGCTGGATTTGAACGTGCCGAAATTATGGAAACATTGCGCTCTGGCGATTACATGTACGACAAACGTTGGTTAGCTACCTTAGGAGGTGAAGAAGGTGTTGGCGACTTGTTGCGCCCCTTTAATGGGGTGATGCTGGGGGCATCCGGGGCCTTATACGGAGTTTTAGTTGCTTTTGCGATGACCTTTCCAAATACCCCTTTAATGCTTATCTTTTTGCCTATACCCATTAAAGCGAAATACTTTGTGCCAGGAGTATTGTGTATTGATTTATTCTTTGGGCTAACTTCATACTCTATTGGTCCTATTGCACACTTTGCACATATAGGCGGCGCTATAGCAGGATTTATTATGTCCTATTACTGGAAAAAAAATAGTTTTAACAAAACCCGATGGAACTAGTATGAATACACAAAATCTATCCTATCAGTTTAAAACTTCCAGCGTAATCGTGAAGCTTATCGTGATTAACCTGGCGATTTTCTTACTGGTAAACCTGGTTGCGTTTTTTATGCAGATAGCACCTGTGCGTATCGTGAACTGGTTTGTATTGCCAGATGCACTAGGCGATATACTTACACAACCCTGGGCTTTTATTACCTATGCGTTTATTCATTTTGGGTTTTGGCATCTGCTGTTTAACATGCTTTGGTTGTATTGGTTTGGTACGTTTGTACTCAACTTATTTGATGGAAAGCGCTTTCTTACGGTGTACCTTTTGGGAGCAATATTTGGCGGATTGCTTTACGTAGCCTGTTATAATATTTTTCCGGTTTTTGAAAATTCACGAAGTTACTTAATAGGAGCATCTGGTGCGGTAACTGCTATTATGGTTTTTATAGCTACCTATACCCCAAATGCCGAAATGCGCATATTTAAATGGAACATCAAACTCTGGAAAATAGCCGTGTTTTTGGTTTTACTGGATCTTATTAGGCTTCCAACAGGAGGAAACCCAGGCGGGATGTTAGCACATTTAGGCGGTGCGGTTTTTGGATATATGTACGGGTCACAGCTCGCAAAGGGTAACGACATAGGCAAGTGGTTTGAGAATTTTATGGATTGGTTTACCGACCTTTTTAAAAGCCGTAAGCAAAAACCATTTAAAAAGGTGCACCGTACAACAACCAAAGCAACTCCTCGTTCTAAAGCAACAACAGATAAAGCTACTACACAAAAAAAAGTAGATGCCATTCTGGATAAAATTGGTAAAAGTGGCTATGACAGCCTTACCAAAGCGGAAAAAGATTTTCTGTTTAAAGCAGGTAAAGACTAAACTATTGAAAAATTTGGGGTTTTTCGGTAAAGTGCTATTTTGGATTAATTCCATCGTAGGCTTTTTATTGCTTATTTCCTTTTTTCTGCCTTATATTTCTCCCAAAAAGTTCCCTAACTTATCGCTACTCAGTCTTGCTGTATCCCCTTTGCTTTGGGCAAATTTTCTGTTTTTGGTGTACTGGTTGTTAAGAAGAAAACGCATTTTTTTACTACCTGCCACTGTAATGGTAATTGCTTATTTTGTCTTTAATCCGTTTTATAAATTTTCATCGGAAGGAGCGACAACTACATCTCAAAATACACTTTCAGTACTATCGTATAACGTGCGGCTTTTTAACTTATACGAAGATCAGGGAAATGTTGCTGAAGCATCGGCCATTCTTTCTGAAATTTTAAAAACTGAAAAACCCGATATCCTTTGCCTTCAGGAATACTATCAGAAAAACACGGTTGATTTTTCAGAATACCCCTATACATACACACATTTTGGAGAAAATAACCACAAGTTAGGACACGCTATTTATAGTAAGTATAAAATTATAAACTCAGGCGCTTTCGATTTTAAAGATACTTTCAACAATGCACTTTTTGTAGATGTGGTTGTACAGAACGACACGGTACGGGTGTATAATATGCACTTACAATCTTTTGGTATAAAACCTTCGGTGGAAGAATTGCAGGAGGAGGACCAGACACGCGTACGCAGGAGGTTATCCTCTGCGTTTATAAAACAAGAAAGACAAGCCGAAAAAATTATTTCTCACAAAGAAACCATGCACTATCCAACCTTGTATATGGGCGATTTTAATAATACGCCCTATTCTTTTGTGTATCAATTATTAAATGAAGGTATGACCGATGCCTTTCTGGAAAGAGGAAACGGACTGGGAACAACGTTTACATTCGATTTTTTCCCAATGCGAATTGACTATATTTTTGCCTCTTCTGATTTTGAGGTTCTTACTTTTGAGCGGATAGACAATACCTCTTCAGATCATTACCCAATAAAAGCCACCCTTACCTGGGAGTAATTTTAATTTTGAAGAAAACCCTTAATTGCTTTGCAAGAATACAATGTACCACAAACACACATACGTTATGAAAGTTTATGTGTTTGTGGTAAGATCTTAAAGAGTTATTTCCACCTGATTTGCTACCAAGTCCTTAAAAGTTTCACGCTTTCTAATTAAATGTGCTTTGCCTTTGTACCAGAGCACTTCTGCCGGACGATACCGACTGTTATAGTTGCTTGCCATCGAAAAACAGTACGCTCCGGCATTTTTAAAGGCTAAGATATCACCTTCGTTGATTTCAGAAATCCTGCGATTGTTAGCAAAAGTATCGGTTTCACAAATGTAGCCTACAATACTGTAAAAACGTTCGCGACCGTTGGGATTACTTACATTTTCTATATGGTGTTGGGCGTTGTAGAGCATAGGACGTATTAAATGGTTAAATCCGCTGTCTACCTGTGCAAATACGGTTGAAGTAGTTTGTTTTACCACATTTACCTGTACTAAAAAGTTACCCGCTTCACTTACCAGAAATTTTCCAGGCTCAAAAGCCAGGGTAAGATCACGCCCGTAAGTTGCGCAAAATTCATTAAAACGTTTGGTGAGCTTTTCGCCCATTTCTTCAACATTGGTCTCAATATCACCTGCTTTATAAGGAACTTTAAATCCGCTTCCAAAGTCTATAAACTCCAGATTGTCAAAATGCTTGGCAGTTTCAAATAAAATTTCAGAAGCATATAAAAATACATCTATATCCAGAATGTCACTTCCCGTGTGCATGTGGATACCATTAATGTGCATGCCGGTATTTTTAACAATACGTTCTATATGGGGTAATTGATGGATAGAGATTCCAAATTTACTGTCAATATGTCCCACAGAAATATTGGTGTTTCCCCCCGCCATCACATGCGGATTAATACGAATACATACAGGGGTTTTTGGGTACAGCGTACCAAATTGTTCTAAAATAGACAAGTTGTCAATATTTATCTGTACCCCGAGTTCTTTGGCTTTTTCCAGTTCTTTTAACGAAACCCCGTTAGGTGTAAAGATAATATCTTCTGGCGCCACTCCGGCTTCCAGGGCTAACCGCACTTCCTGAATTGAGACGGTGTCCATCCCACACCCAAAGCTGTTTAGGAGTTTTAAAACTGAAATATTAGAAAGTGCCTTAACGGCATAATTAAACTTTACCTGTTTCACACCCTTAAAAGCTTTCGATAAGCGTTTGTACTGTGCTTCCATAATTGAAGCGTCATACACATAAACAGGATTTTCAAACTCCTGCGCTACGGCTAAAAGGTTTTGGTGTGTCATTTTTTTTAATGTTTTAAGGTTATAAAAAGTTTAAGTCGGTAAAAGTAGGGACTGTTGGAATACTAGTTCTTAAATTTTCTATAATTTTTTTAGTGATTAAGCCTTAAAAGGCTATTCTGCAAGACAGTTGTGTAAAGAATCCGTACCTTTGCACGCTCAAATAAAGAAGTAATTTTAAATTAAATACTAAGAAATGCAAGACGGAATCTACGCAAAAATCACGACCGAAAAAGGCGAAATATTAGGCCAATTAACTTATAAAGAAACGCCGGGAACCGTGGGCAATTTTGTAGCCCTGGCTGAAGGAAACCTGGAAAACGAAGCAAAACCACAAGGCACCCCATATTACGATGGGTTGAAGTTTCACCGTGTGATTCCAGATTTTATGATCCAGGGAGGTGATCCGGCAGGTACGGGTGCAGGAGGTCCAGGATACAAATTTGATGACGAGTTTCATAAGGATTTGCGTCATGACACACCGGGAATATTTTCTATGGCAAATGCGGGACCAGGAACAAACGGGAGTCAGTTTTTTATTACACACGTGGCAACCCCATGGTTGGATAATAAACACACCGTTTTTGGAAAAGTTGTAGAAGGACAAGATGTAGTAGACAGTGTTGCCCAAGGAGATACCATGCAAAAAGTTGAAATTATAAGAGTTGGTGAAAAAGCTCAAGCGTGGAATGCTGTAGAAAATTTTAGAAAATTTAACGGGGCTAAAGCCGAAAGAGAAGCGGCTGCCTTAAAAGCACAAAAAGAGTTATTAACAAGTATTTCGGAAGGCTTTGAAGAAACCGAAAGCGGATTACGTTACCAGATCATCCAAAAAGGAGATGGCGTGAAGGCAGAAGCCGGAAATACGGTTTCGGTGCATTACAAAGGAATGTTTGTAGATGGGGGAGTGTTCGATTCTTCTTATAAAAGAGGTAATCCCATTGAGTTTCCTGTTGGAACGGGTAATGTAATTGCAGGTTGGGATGAAGGTATCCAGCTATTGAAAGTAGGGGATAAAGCCCGATTTGTCATTCCAAGTCATTTAGGCTACGGAGCACAAGGTGCCGGAGGGGTAATTCCTCCAAATGCTACCCTGGTATTTGATGTAGAATTAATGGATGTAAAAAAATAGTGGACAACTTGTTAAGAACAAGATTTAAAAAACGCCTCAGGAAACTAAGGCGTTTTTTAGTTTTACACTATGAACATAGAAACATTAAAATACCCAATAGGCAAATTAAAAATGCCCAAAACCATTTCAGATAAAGAACTGCAGGAAGCCATTACCATTCTGGAGCTATTTCCTGCACAATTGAGATTACTCACAGCCCACTTGCCAGAGAAAACCCTTCAGCAAACATACAGGCTGGAAGGGTGGACTATAAAACAGTTAATCCACCATATAGCCGATAGTCATCACCATAGCTATACGCGGTTTAAATGGGCGCTTACTGAGTACAATCCCACTATAAAGGCCTATGATGAAAAAACCTGGGCAGCATTAAACGAAAGCCATACCATGCCCATCGCTTGGTCGTTAACCCACGTGGAAGCCATTCATTATAAAATGACCTACTTACTAAAATCACTCACTAAAGAACAATGGGAGCGAACCTTTCAGCATCCAGATAAAAAAGCGCCTACCTCTTTAAAAGAGAATGCCTTACTTTATGCCTGGCACAGTATGCATCATTTTGCACATATAAAAAATGCATTGGATTCCTTAACATCGTAACAAGAATGTTTTTACATATCCTGTGTTTTAAAACCATTCTGTTTAAAAACATAACGCATTGTAATCATAAAAGAAGTTATTTAAACTTTTATGTAAGGCTGTAGCTTTGTATCTTTAAAATAAAAAATGATTAAAAAAGGCAGTAACGTACAGTGGAAATGGGGTAGTGGTGTTGCCACAGGTAAAGTAATCCAAACCTACACCAGTGAAGTAACAAAAACCCTGAAAGGTACAGAAGTCACCCGAAATGGTGAAGAAGGCAATAAAGCCCTTTATATTGAACAGGAAGGTGGTGACAAGGTATTAAAGCTTGAAAGCGAAGTAACACGAACCGACGCATAGACTTTTTGGAATATTTAATTTGTTTTTATGATTTCTTTCCAAACTGCCGTATCTTTAAATTTAAAATATAGGCTATGGCACAATTCATAAAAATTTACGAGGACAATCCAAATCCCAAGGATATTAAAAAGGTAGTAGACGTGTTGCGGAATGGAGGATTGGTAATTTATCCCAGTGACACGGTGTATGCATTAGGGTGCGATATCACCAATAACAGAGCTTTAGAAAAAGTTGCGCAGCTTAAAGGTGTAAAGCTGGAAAAAGCTAATTTTTCTTTTGTTTGTGAGGACTTGAGTAATTTAAGCGATTATGTAAAACAGATAGACAGTGCTACATTTAAATTGCTGAAACGCGCCCTGCCAGGTCCCTATACGTTTATTCTTCCTGGTAACAATAACCTCCCAACGGTTTTTAAAAAGAAAAAAGAAGTGGGAATACGGGTGCCGGACAATACAATAGCCCGTGCCCTGGTTAACGGTTTGGGAAATCCTATTATATCAACCTCTATTAAAGATGAAGACGAAGTAATAGAATACACTACAGACCCAGAGCTTATTTACGAAAAATGGCACAAGCTGGTAGACGTTGTTATAGACGGCGGTTATGGTGACAATGTTGCCTCTACAGTGATAGATTTAACAGGGGCTGAACCTGTTTTAATACGGGAAGGAAAAGGAAGCCTGGAAATTTAAAAAGTAGCATCTGGTAATACCATTAAAACGGTTATAAAAACAAAAATCCCGACAAGAAATTGTCGGGATTTTTGTTTCAGTTATAAAAGCAGTTTACTGACCGCCTTCTTCACTTAGGGTTTCCATAGAGGTTTCAACCATTTCGTAGAATTGGTCGATCTTAGGTAGTACGTAGATTTTTGTTCTACGGTTTATAGATTTATTTTCGGCAGAAGTGTTTGGTACTTTTGGTACAAATTCACTACGTCCAGCTGCGATTAATTGCGACGGATTTGCACCCAACTCAACCAGCTCACGAACAATTGCCGTAGCACGCTTAGCACTTAAGTCCCAGTTGTCTAACAATACGCCACTGCGGTAAGGTACATTATCTGTATGTCCTTCCACTAAGGCCTCAAAGTCTGGTTTGTCATTTATTACCTTGGCTACTTTTGCTAAAATTTCAGAAGCACGGTTGGTAATCTTGTAACTTCCACTCTGGAACAATACTTTATCACTAAGCGAGATAAAAACCACCCCTTTTTCCACATTAATTTCAATGTCTTCATCGTCAAGACCAACTTCTTTCTTTAAGCTGGTTACCAGTGCCAATGTTACACTATCTTTACGTGTAAGGGCATCTTGTAATCTGCGGATGGTTAAATCTTTTTCCTGTAAACTTTCTAAAGATTTTTCCAGGTTAGCAGCTCCTTTTTTAGTTAAGTCGGTAAAATCGCCTACTTGTCTAATTAAGTCTCCGTTTGTAGCATTTAAAGAAGCTACCTGACTTTTTAAGCTTTCATTCTGTGCTCTAAGGCCAGAACGCTCTTCCAGACAGTCGTTTAATTTAACTGTTGCAGTATTCAATAAATCCTGTGTTCTTTCTTGTTTAGATTCTAGTTCTGCATATTTCTTTTTAGAAACACAAGAAGTAAAAAATAATCCAGAACATAAGGCCAACACGATTAATTTTTTCATTGTTTTATTTTTTAAGTTGATTTTAATTCTTTTTGTTGAAATTTAATTCTACACCAAAATTAAAAAATGAAACAGGACAGCTAGTACGATTAACAATACTTTAAGTAAAATCTATTCCAGGTCCGGGTACTTTTTTTTGCTTCGGAAGAAATATTGCCAAACAATGGAAGAAACCTGAAAATAGGTAGTGTTAGACGCCCATTTTTTACGTTTATCAAGAAACCTGGGTACCAGGCTGTAAAAACTGAAATGCGCTCTCAAAATTGCAAAAAAGTGTCTAAATTTTCCTTGTGTTAAAAACTGAAGCCCAGCGAGACCGTCCCATAACAATCGCTTAAAAATAAGCCACCATACATGGGTTCCCTTAACGTTTTTTACTAGGGCGAGTAAGGTGTTTCTAAAGTTATAAAACGTTTTTTGCGGATTGGCAGCTCCAAGTGTTGCGCCGCCCATGTGATATATCTTCGAACTGCCAACATATTTAATTGTGCCTCCTAGGCTATGCAAACGCCAGCAAAGATCAATTTCTTCCTGATGGGCAAAAAAATCCTCATCAAATCCGTTCACTTGTTTAAATGCGTGACTGGTTATAAACAAACAAGCCCCTGTTGCCCAGAATATTGAGAATATATCGTCATACTGTCCTGTATCTGTTTCAATAGTGCTAAAAATACGGCCACGGCAATACGGGTACGCTAATTTATCAATAAAACCACCTGCTGCACCTGAATATTCAAATTCAGATTTATTTTTATAATCAAGAATTTTAGGCTGTGCGGCAACTAGCTTCCTATCATTTTTAAATTCTGAAAGTATGGGTTCCAGCCAGTTTTCGGTAACTTCTACGTCGCTATTGAGCAATACAAATATATCTTCTGAAAGTAGTGACAAAGCGTCGTTATAGCCTTTTGCATAGCCACCGTTTTCTGTATTCTCAATAATTTTCACCGAAGGAAACGCTCTGGAAACATACGAAACAGAATCATCGGTAGAGGCATTATCGGCCACATATACCGTAGCCCCTTGAGAATACTGCACTACAGAAGGTAGAAACTGCTCCAAAAGCGCCTTCCCGTTCCAATTTAAGATGACTACTGCTACGGTCATGGTTCTCGATACATTTTTTGTTTCACTACGTTTCACAAAAAACACTCGAACTGACGAGTGCTTTATTAAATTCAACTAATAACCACCAACTACCAACTAATTTCACATTTCATCTCCAAAGAAAATAGCATTCATTAATAGTTTATTGGTACCATACCAGAAGGCTCTAAAATTTGTGTTATCGGTAAAGTAAACTACTTGTCCGCGTCCATAGCTTTCTGTTTTAAAAGGAACGGTGTTGGTTAACTCCTCGAGATTTGGTTTGGAAATATACCCGGCTAATAGTGGTGAAGCTGTGTATTGTATTGGATTGTTGTAACTGTTTTCGTCTGCTTCCATAAATAGCGTAGTATTTCTAAACATGGGCAAGGTATTGTTTTTATATCCAAAAGCGATAGGGTGTGAGCGGTCCAGTTTAGCTTCAAAAATAGCTCCGCCAATTACCTGTGCCCCATAATAGTCGTTGCGTTGCTCAAATGTAATAGCTTTAGCGGTATCTTGCTTTTTCTTGAATTTAATAGGTAACAGTTCATTACTTTCAAGATAATTGCCGGCGTTTCTATACCCAATGAGTGTACCACCTGCGCGAACCCAATCTTTTAATTTTTCGGTTTCGCTTTTCTCTAAAGCACTTCCCCAGGTTGCTGGTAAAATAATGTCGGTATACTTATTTAAGTCCATACGTCTAAAATTTTTGGTATCCAGTTTTGTGATAAGCATATTGTAGCGGGTATCAAATAAATGCCAGATTTCTCCAGCATCATACGGATTTACGCCATCGCCAACCAGGATAGCAACTTTTGGATTCTCTATGGCTCTAAACTGCCCACTTCCCAGGTCGATGCCTTGGGTCAGTCCTGTGGGTACTGCTGTGATGGTTACACCAGTTTCCTGGCTTACTTTCGTTAAAAACTGGTTTAGCTCTTCTCCCTGCAGTTTTTGGTTTTGTACAGGAATCATAATGGTACCATAATCAAACTCTTTGTTTTCCATAGTAAAAGGAGTCATTCCCACTTTTGCACGCAAATCTTTATCCAGAATCATTTGTAAAGCTTTTGGACTGTAATATTCGTGCCATTCCATTAAATAGGCATAATTAGATTTTTTTGGCACATCTGGGGTTGCCAATTTCAGGCTTGTTACTTCTGGGCCAGCCTGGCTAAGGGCAACATCTTCAGAATAATCTAAATTAAAAGCCAGCGGGAATGTCCAGGCTGAAATATCGTAAAACAAACTATCCTGAAATGTAGTGCGTTTTTCGAACATTGCTTTTACGAGACGGGATTGTTTCTGGTTCTTCGGAATTATATAACTATAGCCTTTTTTATAGTTCTTACCATCTTTTGTAAAGTCGTTTTTTACTTCGTGGAATTTTATTTTATGGCGTTGTAAAATTTGAGCCAATTCGTAGGTTTTACCAGCATCTTTTTCGTCTCCAAAAACAATGGCACCGCTACCACCTTCAGTACGGGCTTCGTTGTAAAAACTGCGCTGGTAGTCTAAAATTTCCTTACGCATTCCCACGGCTGCTTCCAGGGTAGAAAGTGCCGCTGTAAACTGGTTGCGGATTGAAAACGGGAACGTTAAGATGCCATTATCGCTCTCCTGAGCATGACCACGAGAGGATGCCTGTTCAAAAAGTATCCCGATCCCACCATTAATGTCCGGAAAGGTGCTCCCTTTTCCGTAGTAAAAATCGTCGAAATTTTCTTCGGTATAGTAAAAACTTCCAATCTTATCCAGGGCTTTGGCGTGGTACGTACCAATTTTCCCTGTTAGTTCCTGGTTTAATTTGGGTGTTAATGGATGTGTTCGTGAAGGGATCCCTGGTTGGAAGAAAAAACTGGAATTGGTGCCCATTTCGTGGTGATCGGTTAAAATATTCGGGTACCACTCGTGAAAGGTTTTTATACGAGCACGGCTCTCGGGTAATTGCACCGGAAGCCAGTCACGGTTCATGTCAAACCAATAGTGATTGGTACGTCCCCCGGGCCATACTTCATCATATTCACGATCGTAAGGATCTGGATTAATGTTTTGGCTTTTATGCATATTTGCCCAGTACGAAAAGCGTTGCAGCCCGTCGGGGTTTAGTGAAGGATCAAATAAAATAACCGTGTTATTTAGTAGCTCTTCTATTTCGGGACCTTGCGCTGCTGCCAGATAGTAGGCAACTGCTAAAGCTGCGTTAGAGCCACTGGGTTCGTTTCCGTGAATTGAAAAACCCTGATAGACAACAATAGGCATATTGGCTGTATTTAAGGAGCCACTGCCGCTTTCGGTTAAGGCCAGGTGGTTTTTTTGAATCGCGTTTATGTTAGTATGGTTTTTGGGTGCAGTTATGGTAAGCAATACCAGCGGGCGTCCTTCAAAGGTAGTGCCTCTGTTTTCCAGTGTAATGCGGTCGCTTGCATTGGCAAGGGCTTGCATATAGTGGGTTAGTTTGTCGTGGGTAATATGCCAATCTCCAACCTCGTGACCTATGACGCTTTTGGGTGTTGGAATGTTTTGGTTGTAGGTTACATTGTTAGGTAGGTAGTAATCCAGTTTTACATTGTAATCCTGTGCTAAAACACCAAACGGAATACAAAAGAAGAAGAGTTGCAGTAATTTTTTCATAGTTGAATTTTCAATTTAGTAACGATGCACTAGGGATAGAGCGGTGTGTTTGAACTCTCCCGATAGGCATCGGGAAGTGAGTAGCGATAGCCCGGCTAGTGCCCATAGCGTAAAAATAAAAAAACCGCCTCTAATTATAAGGACGGTTTTTGCTAAATATAGTTGTTGCTATTTAAATGTCGTCAAAATCTATATCGGTAAAATTGGTTGGTGCTGGCTCATCTGCTACCGTTCCTGCTTCCTGTGCACTTTGTGGACCGCCAATATTTTTGTCTTTTACATCCTCTTTATTGTAGTCGCTCTGATGGCGTTCGCTTATAACCTCTTCGCCTTTTTCGTCGATAATGTAATCTATCATCTCACTTACGTGGTCTTTAAAATCGGCAAAATCTTCTTTGTACAGGTAGATTTTGTGTTTTTTATAATGGTAAGAACCATCGTCGTTAGTAAATTTTTTGCTTTCGGTAATGGTTAGGTAGTAGTCTCCTGCCTTAGTAGATCGCACATCGAAAAAGTAAGTACGGCGTCCGGCGCGCATTACTTTACTGTAAATTTCTTCTTTCTCCATCGAATAAGAATCGCTCATAATTGTATTTGTTTTTATACGTCTGCCAAAAATCAAAAAAAAAACCAAATATGCCAAATGTACAGCTACATTTCTTTTTCGGTAAGTTGTTTGTTGTAAAGCTCTTTGTAATAGCCTTTTGTGTTTATGAGTTGTGTATGAGTGCCTTGTTGAATTATTTCTCCCTGCTCCAGAACTATTATTTTATCCGCATTTTTTGCTGAAGAGACTCTATGGCTAACTATAATCGTAGTTTTATTTGCCGAAATATTATGCAGGTTTTGTAGGATTTCTTCTTCGGTTTCGGTGTCTACTGCAGAGAGGCAATCGTCAAACAACAGTATTTTTGGGTCTTTAATAATGGCTCTGGCAATAGAGACGCGTTGTTTTTGTCCTCCGCTTAAAGAAATCCCACGTTCTCCCAGGACGGTATCGTACCCATTTGAAAAACCAACAATATTTTTGTGTACCGCAGCATTTTTAGCTGCCTGAATTACTTCTTTTTCGGTGGCATCTTCTTTTCCAAATCTAATGTTATTTTTTATACTATCGCTAAACAGGAACGCATCTTGAGGTACATACCCAATGGCTTCACGGATATTTTCCAGATTTCTTTGTGCAATAGGGATTCCGTCTATTTTTAAGGTGCCTTCTTGCACATCGTACAGGCGGCCAATGAGTTCTAGTATTGTAGATTTTCCACTACCGGTATTTCCAATAATGGCTAATGTTTCACCGGCTTTTACTGAAAAAGATACATTTTTTAGCGCAGTAATATTTGTATCTGGGTAGGTAAAGGAAAGGTTGTTAAACGCTATGGTGCCTTCTACAGTTTCAGAAGTTGCAACAGTGTTTTGTATGGCAGGGACTTCATTTAAAAATTCGTTGATGCGTTTTTGGGAAGCTTCGGCTTGTTGTACCATAGACGATACCCAGCCTACAATGGCAACTGGCCAGGTAAGCATGTTTACGTATATTAAAAACTCGACTATGGTTCCAAAATCTATTTCTCCATTAATGTACTGATTTCCGCCAATGTATATAACCAGTAAGTTACTGGCTCCTATTAATAGAATCATTAACGGAAAAAAGAGTGCCTGGACCTTTGCCAGGTCTATGTTTTTATCACGGCTGGCTTCAGAAAGTTCCACAAAGCCATCGTTAATTCTTGGTTCAATGCTATAAGCTTTTATTACTGAAATTCCGCTGAAACTCTCTTGGGCAAAAGTGGTTAGGTTGGAAAGTACCTGTTGTACAATTGTACTGCGCTTATGTATGGCCTTACTTAACTTATAGATAAAAAATGAAAGAATGGGTAGTGGAGCGATTACATATAATGATAAAACAGGAGCTTTATAGAACATATAGGATAGCACTACAATAAACAAGGTAATTGTAGTGGTACTGTACATTACGGCTGGTCCGGCATACATACGGACTTTACCTACGTCCTCGCTTATACGGTTCATAAGGTCACCGGTTCGGTTCTGTTTGTAGAAATTAAGCGAAAGTCGTTCGTATTGTTCAAATACTACATTTTTTAGGTCGAATTCAATATAACGGGACACCACAATTATGGTTTGTCGCATAATAAATGTGAACAACGCAGCTAAAAGGGTAGTACCAAGTATCAACAATATATTTGTAATAAGTTGCGATTTTACATAAGCGAGATCTGTAATGTCACCGCGAATATATTCGTCCACAACATTCACGGTGTCTCCTATAATAATAGGTACAAATAATTTAAAAACGGCCGCTACTATGGTTACGATAAGCCCCAATAATAACCTGCCTCTGTATTTTATAAAAAAGCGGTTAATGTATTGTAATTCTTTCATGTAGGGCAATTTGATTAATTAACAACTATTTGATTTAACAACTAATGTTTTGCGGGATTGTTAATTTAAGACTACTTTTGCACGTCCTTTTTGAGGATGCTTTAAAAATAGAACAATATATTATGGTAACTGACGTAGTGAACAAAGAAGACCTTAAAAAAATGGCTCCGGTCTTTGGCCAACTTTCTTTTGACAATCACGAACAGGTTGTTTTTTGCAACGACAAAGATACAGGTTTAAAAGCAATAATTGGTATCCACAATACGGTCTTGGGACCTGCTCTTGGTGGTACCAGAATGTGGCAATACAATAGCGAATGGGACGCATTAAACGATGCATTACGTCTTTCTCGCGGAATGACATTTAAAAGTGCCATCACCGGATTAAACCTAGGAGGAGGTAAAGCGGTAATTATAGGAGATGCCAAAACTCAAAAAACACCAGAACTCATGAAACGCTTTGGTGAATTTGTACATTCTTTGAGCGGTAAGTATATTACAGCAGAAGATGTAGGAATGACTACTGGCGATATGGATTTAGTGCGTTCGGTGACACCTTATGTTACAGGAATCTCTGAAGAAATTGGCGGTGCCGGAAACCCTTCACCCATTACAGCTTATGGTGTGTTTATGGGAATGAAAGCCGCTGCAAAACACGCATTTGGAAGTGATCTCTTAGAAGATAAAACTATTTATGTAGAAGGAATTGGCAATGTTGGTGAAGCATTGGTTGAGCATTTGTCCAACGAAGGTGCCAACGTATATATTGCCGATATTAACCAAGACCGCCTTGAAGAAGTAAGAGATAAATACAATGTAGCTATTTATGGTGGTAGAAATATTTATGCCGAAACCATGGATATTTACGCCCCTTGTGCTTTAGGAGCCACAATAAACGACACCACAATCCATCAGCTAAAAGCAAAAGTGATTGCCGGAGCAGCAAACAACCAGTTGGCACAAGAACAAAAACATGGTAAAATGCTTCAAGAAAGAGGAATCGTTTATGCGCCAGACTTCCTGATTAATGCCGGAGGTATTATAAATGTATATGCCGAATTAGAAAACTACGGAAAGCAGGAAATTATTCGTAAAACAGAAAATATTTACAATACAACCCTGGAAATATTAAAAAATGCCGAAGGGAAGGGCATCACAACCCACCAGGCAGCTTTTGATATAGCACAATCCAGAATAGACGCCAGAAAAAACGAAAAATAGTTTTTTCGGTATAGAATATAGTATCTTTGCAGCGCACAAGAGGAATTTTTTGTGCGCTGTTTTTTTCAACAAAAAAGTTCTTTTTTACCTATGCTCACAAGAAGACATATTCGGGTTAAAGTTTTACAATCTATTTACGCTTACAACCAGACGCAACACGCAGATCTGGACAAGCAGGAAAAATTTCTTTGGTATAGTATAGAGCAAATGCACGATTTATATGTGCTGTTGTTGCAAAGTATGGTTGCTCTTACAACTCATGCCGAAGATTACTTACTGAAATCACAGCAAAAACACTTGGCTACGGCTTTAGAAAAAAACCCAAGCCGAAGGTTTGTAGATAATAAGGCAGTTGCTCTTTTGGCCGAAAATTCTTTCTTAAATGATATTCTGAAAAAGAAAAAACTGAATTACTGGAAAGAAGATGATGAGTACATCGCTATTCTTTTTAATGACCTCGTTTCTAAAGAATGGTATGCCGAATATCTTTCACAAAAGCAGACTTCATTTAAAGAAGATAAGGCATTCCTGGTAAAAGTTTACAAAGAAGTAATTGCGCCTAACGAAAAGCTATACGAATATATTGAAGACAAACGCCTCACCTGGGTAGATGACTTCCCGATTGTGAATACGGCAATTGTTAAAATGCTGAGTAAAATTTCAGAAAATAACAGTGCTGCTGTAATTCCTTCCTTATATAAAAACGAAGACGATAAAGACTATGCGCTCCAACTACTTCGGAAAGTAATTTTGAACGAAGAGAAATTAACTTCCCAAATAGACGGGAAAACACCCAACTGGGATAAAGAACGTATTGCCGAAATTGACTTTACCATTTTAAAAATGGGGATTGCAGAATTTTTATATTTCCCGTCAATACCTGTACGGGTAACAATAAATGAATACCTGGAAATTTCAAAAGAATACAGCACCCCAAAGAGCAGTATTTTTATTAATGGAATATTAGACAAATTAGTAAAAGAGTTTACCGAAAAAAAGACATTAAATAAAATAGGCCGTGGCTTGCAGTAAATGCAAAAAATGGTTACTTTTAGCCCTCGAAAAAATCAATTTAAATTAGTTATACTATGAAAAAATCATTTTTAATTGTAGCTGTACTTTCAGCTTTCATTTTCACATCGTGTAAGAACGATGCTTCAGACAAAGTAAAAGAAGAAAATGTTGCAGCAGCAGCAGATAGAGACGAAAATGCAGGGAAAGTCCCAGTAATGCAGTTTGAGAAAACTGTTCACGATTTTGGTACTATAGATCAAGGTACTGCGGTTGAGACTATATTTACATTTACAAATACAGGAGAAGCACCTTTGGTAATTGTTGATGCAAAAAGTAGCTGTGGTTGTACAGTTCCTGAATACCCTAAAGAAGCAGTTGCTCCAGGAGAAACAGGAGAGTTGTTAGTAAAGTTTAATGGTAGCGGTAAGAACCAGGTAAGCAAGACAGTAACTATTACAGCAAACACAAAAGCTGGAAAAGAAACGTTACAAATTAAAGCTTTTGTAAATCCTAAAGAAGGAGCTGCAACAGGAACGCCAATGAGCGTAAACTAATAAAAGCATAGACCCTATTTATGGAATCATTACAGAGTTTTGCCCCACTCATTTTAATGTTTTTGGTCGTGTATCTATTTATGATACGCCCGCAAATGAAACGTTCAAAAAACGAAAAGCAATTTGCTAAAGACCTAAAGCGTGGTGACAGAGTGGTGACCAAAAGCGGGATGCACGGTAAAATATTGGATCTTAACGACGATGGCACGTGTATCATCGAGACGGGAGCCGGTAAAGTAAAGTTTGAACGCTCCGCCATCTCAATGGAGTTGAGTCAAAAACTAAACGATAGCAAAAACAATACTGTAATAGAGAAAAAATAAGGATTACTTTATATACTTAAAAAACCTCGTAATGTTCATTACGAGGTTTTTTTATGATTATAAATCTTATTATTACTGTTTTTTTCCTACCAATTGTGCAATATTCACGATCACCTCAATGGCTTTTTGCATGCTTTCTACAGGCACGTATTCAAAGCGACCGTGAAAGTTATGTCCACCTGCAAAAATGTTAGGACAGGGGAGCCCCATAAAGCTTAGTTGAGAACCATCTGTACCACCGCGAATGGGTTTTATAATAGGTTTTATTCCGGCATTTTTCATAGCTTCTTCCGCTATGTCAACAATATGCATTACAGGCTCAATCTTTTCACGCATATTAAAATACTGGTCTTTAATTTCAATAGTAATCACTTCTTTTTCAAACTGCGTGTTTAACTCATCGGCCAATTGAACCATCATTTCTTTTCTTGCCTCAAAATGTCCTTTATCATGATCTCTAATAATGTATTGCATTTTGGTACTGTCTACCTCGCCTTCAATACTATATAAATGAAAGAATCCCTGGCGGTCTTCGGTGTGTTCGGGAGTCTCCATTCTGGGAAGAGAGTTAATATAATCTGTAGCAATATACATACTGTTTACCATTTTCCCTTTGGCATACCCTGGATGTACAATTTTACCTTTTACGGTCACTACAGCACCTGCAGCATTAAAGTTTTCATATTCCAGTTCACCTATCTGACTGCCATCCATGGTATATGCCCAATCGGCTCCAAATTTCTCAACATCAAATTTATGGGCACCACGACCTATTTCTTCATCCGGGGTAAAACCAACCCGTATTTTTCCGTGTTTAATTTCCGGATGTTGAATTAAGTATTCCATTGCGGATACTATTTCAGTAATTCCTGCTTTATCATCGGCTCCCAACAGGGTCGTCCCGTCAGTTGTAATAAGGGTTTGCCCTTTATACAACAGTAAATCGTCAAAATCTTTTGGAGAAAGGACAAT
>PANU01000061.1 GCA_002707745.1 Flavobacteriaceae bacterium | reverse complement strand
TTAGGGAGCCCAAACACCCAATAACAAGTGCTAATAAACTTGAGTCTACGGCTAAGCCAAGCATTTTTTTGGAATGTGTTTCGTCTTTGGTTTTGCTTACAAAAGCTTTTGCAATAAAAAATAGTGACAGTACCAGTAACACTAAAATAATATACATTACGGGTCCGCCATCGTTTAATAATCTCATAATTAAAAGTTTTAAAGTTTTTATAATTATTCAAACGTAAGACGAAATTTGCTTCAAAAGTTAGTTATGCGACTAACAACCATTTTAAGATGCGATTCTACCCTACCGTTAAAACCATAGCTAAACCGGTTATTCATCTACAAAAAGGATTCGGCAACAAAAAATGCGTTATTATTGTATATACGTGAAGATAAAAACACATATAGCAAAACCGCTGAAACGTACATTACGGCATATAGTTTTTTGGAGTTTTATTGTGATATTGTTTACCTCCATTTTTGGGGTTGGTAATACCATTGACATGAATGTTTTTTACTTCTCACTCTTTTTAATGCCTGTGACTATAAGCGCTACCTATGTTTCTATATACAAGCTACTACCCGATTATTTAGTTACAAAAAGGTATGTTTTATTTGGGATCTATAGCACGTACACTTTAATCATTTTAATTTTTGGAACTGTTTTCTCCATCTTTTATGCATTGGCATTTCTAACAGAATTTAAATTTGAAAAAATGACTGTTTTAAGTAAAAGCAGCGTCTTTATAATTACCAGTATTTGCCTGGTGGTAATTGTTGTTAGTGCTTTTAAGTTATTGCAATTAAATTTACAACAATCCAAGAATAACGCAGCGTTGGAAGCAAAAGTCTTAGAAGCACAACTGAAATTTAAAGAACAAGAACTGAAGTTTCTCAAAATACAGATCCATCCGCATTTTTTGTTTAATACGCTCAATACTATGTATGGCCTGGCTTTAAAAAAAGCAGCGCAAACTCCAGATATGATCTTAAAGCTATCTAACTTACTGGATTATCTTTTGTATCAAACGGAAAAACCGTTGGTTTCCATTTCCGAAGAAATTGAACATATTGAAGATTATATCGCGCTGGAAAAAATGCGTTTTAATGATACGTTAAATGTAAGTATGGACGTGAAATTAGCATCAGAACATACAACCATTGCCCCAATGTTGCTGCTTCCATTTGTAGAAAATAGTTTTAAGCATGGCAGCATCAAAAATGGTGTTTTACAAATTTATATTGAAATTAAAGCAACTTTGGAGGTGGTTCATTTCCGAATAAAAAATTCTAATGCCAATGATACGCCTACTCAAGGCGGTATTGGATTAGATAATATCAAGAAACGACTACAGTTATTGTATCCAAATAAACACAAATTAACAATAGATAACAATGAAGATGAATTTGTAGTGTATTTACAACTAAAAATCACACCTAATGTCTAAAAATCGAACCGTTTCTTGTCTGATTGTTGATGATGAGGCAATCGCCAGAGAAATCATTGAAACGCATGTAGCAAAAATAGAAAATGTGCATGTTGTGGCGAGTGCTGGCAATGCGATGGAAGCTTTTAACCATATTAGCAATCAACAAATTGATCTGGTTTTTCTGGATATTAATATGCCTGAAATTTCTGGTATTTCGTTTGCAAAATCAATTAATAAGGATATTAAAGTCATTTTTACAACAGCCTATAGAGAGTACGCTGTGGAGGGTTTTGAACTAAAAGCGGTTGATTATTTGCTCAAGCCAATTTCTTTTGAACGCTTAAAAAAAGCAGTTGTTACGTATTTTGAGAGCTACGGAAATGTAACAGCAATTGACACTTCGAGAGTTGAAGTTTTAGATTTTATGTTTGTACGATCAGATCGAAAGATGATCAAGATAGATTATGATGCTGTTATGTATATTGAAAGTTATAGTGATTACTTAAAAATTCATTTAGAAAACAACACCATTGTTACAAGGGAAACCATAACTGCCATTGAAGCAAAACTTCCAAAACAACAATTTTTAAGAATTCACCGTTCGTATATCATTTCTATACAGCACATTCAATCCTTTACCAACGAACACATTACAATTAACAACCAATCACTCCCAATAAGTAGAACCTACAAGAAAAGCGTCTTACAGTTCCTCGAAAATTTTTGAGCTATATTCATTAAAGACTTCTATCAAAAACTGCCTTAACAACAACCCCATTCCCTACATATGTTGTTTCTGCTCCACTACCCTTTCAGTAAAAAGAGTATTTCGTTCTAATTTGAAACCATAAAACAGTCTGCAGATAGTATCTTTGCACTATGCCTTTTAAAAAATTACATCCACATTTACAGGAAAAACTGGCCGCCCAGGATATGAGCACCCCTACTGCTTTCGAAAGTAAGGCCATCCCTGTTATTAAAAGTGGCGCAAATACCTATTGTACGGCCCCGGCAGGTAGCGGTAAAACCACCTCCCTTATTTTAACTACCCTACAACGTTTGAAGTTTAAAGCCGTGGGAAAGGCGCCCAGGGCTGTAGTGTTGGTCGAAAATAAAGAAAAAGCACTAGAACTCTACGATAAATTTTTAGTCTATACACTGCACACCCCGGTGCGGGTGTATGTGGGTCACGAACAACTCCATGTTGATGTGCAAAAATCTGAGATATTTATGGGGATAGACATTCTTATTTCTACCCCTAAAGCTATGAACAAGCTCTTTTTAATGGAAGGGGTGCCTGTTTCTGAGTTAAAGATCTTTAGCGTAGACGACGCCGAATTTCTGGTACAGCAATCGGCATATACAGCGTTATTGTCTATAACACAGAGCATCAAAAAATGCCAATATGTATTATATGCCGAAGAACTAAAACCCAAGTTAAAACGCTTTGAAGAATATTTTATGGAATATGCCAGAAAAGTTCAGATAAAAGGATGATCCCGAAATTACATTACATATCGCAGGGTGCCACTCCCGAGGTGCATCTGGAAAACATCCAAAAGGCGTGCACAGCTGGTGCAGAATTGGTGCAATTGCGTGTAAAGGATATTTCAGAAAAAAAGTTTTTGGAATATGCCAGGAAAGCCAGAGAGATCACAGCGCATTTTCAAACAAGACTCATCATTAACGACAATTACAAAATAGCCAAGGAGGTAAAAGCAGACGGCGTCCATCTTGGAAAAACAGACGCCTCCCCTACTGTGGTCCGAAAGCATTTGTATACGTGGCAATATATTGGGGCTACCGCCCATACATTGAAAGATTGTGAAACTTTAATTGAAAAAGAAGCAGATTATATAAGTCTGGGGCCTTTTAAACCTACCGAAACCAAAACTGATGCCCCTCCGCCACTAGGATTACATGGCTATACAGCTATTCTGGAAGCTTTGCAGACTGAAACTCCCATTCTTGGTGTTGGTGGAATTACCCTGGCAGCTGTTCCGGCTATTTTAGAGACAGGTATTTCCGGGATTGCAGTATCTGAAGAAATTACACTTGATTTCAATCGTATACGTGCCTTTCATACCTTACTACGCGCCTCGTCTACAGAAGAACAACGCTATACATTTAAATAAGGTGTTTAGTTAATTTGAAAGATTAAAATTAAGTACAGCATCTGAGATCTCATACCCTAAACGATACCCTTCTTCACAGTCCATTTTCATATGCACGCCCAGTGGAAGTCTGGAAAAAGCAAGCTCTTCAACCATAGTTGATATAGCGCTATATGTTCTGGGTGCTCCTCTAAATTCGGTACGTCCTTCGTGGGTTCTGTCGGTAAAATCCATAGCATCTCCAAACTCATCAATAAAAATTCCTGCAGCTGCCGATGCAAAGGTAGAGTGACCTGAAGGATACCCGGGAAACGAAGGATCTGGCCAGGATATAAACCTGTATAAATTTGTTTCAAAATTGGGATCAATATGTTCTTTAATGTAGACACTTGGACGCATTACCATATATTCATACTTATCTGCCCATGCCGATACTGCTGCATCATTCAAGGAAAAACCAAGTTTTAATAACATGGCTAAAGCTCTGTCATATTCAAGATCATGCTGGTCTATTAATTGATTTGCTAACGAAATGGTACGTCCGGGAGGACTCATCATTAACCCCTCTACATCATCAGACCAGAATTCAGCGATCCATAAATCTTCGTTATCCTCAATTTTTGCAGTAGTACTAACCGTATACACCTCATGCATGGCCTCAAAAAAATCGCTATTCGGATCTGAACTATACGGAATGGATGGCGCTACACTTGTTGTTTCATCTGGTGAAATAACAAAGGTGCGTACTTCGCCCCAATAAGGAAACAAAGCGCGTTCAGGATCGTCACTGTAAGTCCAGTAGCCTTCTCCTACCGGGGGTTCATAGCTTAAAGGCTGTGGATCCCACATTTGTTCTTCAGCAGCGGTATCTGTCTGGCTATATGCAATAACCATATTTGCAACATACGTTCCCCATGCAATAGAATTCTCTATTTCAGAAGTACTTAAGCCTTCTGAAAGTTCCGCTTCATTTACTGATTTTAAGGTTCCAATTTGAGCGTCAACAGCAGTACTTACATTCACCATAAAATGATCAAAAACCAAAGCGTAACACGTATTCAATGCCAGGTTAAGGTTAATAGTTCCAGCTTGTTGTGCAGCATCTATAGTTAAGCCTTGTAATCTATTTATATTGGAAGTATACCCTTCCATTTCTGGTACAGCTGTCTCATACCCCGCTAAGTGAATATATGCCAATGCCCTGGAAGTTGACGTTGGACGCATTCCATAAGCATATCTGTCTACCTCTAACCAGAGATCGTTCCATTCCATAATAAGATCGGTTGTTGCTCTTGGGTCGACTTCAATATCATCAAAGTTATCATCAGAAGAACAAGACTGAAACAGAAAAATAGTAATACTCACAATGACTAATACTCTAAAAGTAGCGTTTTTCATAACACAGTGCTTAGAAAGATGTTTATACATCAAAAATAAAAAAATTTAACACTTTTATAACAACTCAAGCGTATAAATTAAAAATAAGCCACGTTTTTTATAAGATTATAATGTACCGTAACAAACATTCAAGCACGGGTAATTACAAGATATAATCGTAATATCGGAGTATGGAACGAATGGTAACTTGAAAAGTACAGGGACTTTGAAGTTAATAAATTAACAACTAGCTGAATATATAGTATAATTGCTTTTATTTGGCAACTTTGTTTTTGTGATTAGATAGATACTATGTTCTTTTATTGAAATAATTTATAAAAAAACCTACCCATATCCTTGTATAATGAGAGACAGAGGTAGGAATTTAAATTTTTGGATTGCAAGCTACTAATTAAACAGGAACTTGTGCAGCCACTTCTCGCCTAGCCCAGTTACGGTGCTTAGCAATACTGTTTACAAAATTCTCTGGTGCTTCATTTATATGAAGCGCAGCATCACCTTTATGATCTTTTGCAAAAGTAACGTCAATCAATTTTTCTCCATCTCCATCTGCCGCGATAGCTTTACAATGTTTAAAAGTTTCATTTATAAATTTTATATATTTCCCTTCTTTCTTTAGAGTTTTAACAGCCTTTTCTCCACCTGGAATATACAGTGCATCAAAAAGTACACTTTCAGTAGTACTAATAGCAGCATCAACTTCGTGTTCCATTGCTTCATTACACATTATGGTACCTCCGTGAGGTGCAATGAGTTTAACCATTGCTCCTTCTTTTTCTAATGTGGTTTTCATTTTCTTATAAGCTTTCATATGAAACCCATCTGCTACCAGTACGGCAATTTGACGTGTGGCTATACTGTCAAATTTTGTATTAGCCTGGCTCAACGCTGGATCTGCTTCCAGGTAATTTTTCTTTTTACCAGGTTGTTGGGTTTTTTCATCTGCATCGGCACCAATGGCTTGATTTATTGGTTTTTCAACGCTTTTAGGCACTTTCATTCCCAGGTTTTTGGCGACGGTTTTCGCTAGGTCGCTATTGATTTGAGCTATCATATAGAGCATGCGTTCTTTTATCTCTTTATGAGTACATTTCCCCAACTCAAAAGAATACGCACCTGCTACATGTTCTTTTTCCCAGTCTGACAAACTTCGGTAGAATAAAGCTGGTTGTGAAAAATGATCACTAAAACTATCACTTCGACCTCGTATTTTCTTGGCATCAATTCGTTCTTGGTAGTGCGTAAAGCCACCTTCAGCCATTTTAGCTAAATGAGGACAGCTACCCATCAAGGAATTAGGAAAATATGCGCCTTGCCCATGTGGTATATCCATTTGCATATGTCCATCTCGCTGATTGTTATGTGTTTTAACAATAGGTCTGTTAATAGGAATTTGATGGAAGTTAGGACTTCCCAATCTGGATAGTTGTGTATCTCTGTATGAAAAGAGACGACCTTGTAATAAGGGGTCGTTGGTAAAATCGATACCAGGAATAATATGTCCAGGTAAAAACGCTACTTGTTCTGTTTCAGCGAAGAAATTATCAGGATTTCGATTAAGTGTCATTTTACCAATAATTTGAACTGGGACTAATTCTTCTGGTATTAGCTTAGTAGGATCTAACAAATCGAAATCGTACTTATGTTCATCTTTTTCTGGCACTACTTGAATTCCTAATTCCCATTCAGGATACTGTCCTGCTTCAATAGCTTCCCAAAGATCACGACGATGAAAATCTGCATCAGCTCCGTTAATTTTTACAGCTTCTTCCCATGTTACTGAATGTACACCTAGAGTTGGTTTCCAATGAAACTTCACAAAATGCGATTCACCTTTATCATTAATAAGACGAAAAGTATGAATTCCAAATCCTTCCATCATTCGGAAACTCCGGGGTATAGCACGGTCGCTCATGGCCCATATATGATTGTGCAATGTTTCGGTAGTTCGGGATACAAAGTCATAAAATGTATCGTGTGCAGAAGCTGCCTGAGGAATTTCATTGTTTGGTTCTGGCTTTACTGAATGTATTAAATCTGGAAACTTCATCGCATCCTGAATAAAAAATATAGGCATATTATTACCTACAAGATCCCAAGTCCCTTCTTCTGTATAAAACTTTACTGCGAAGCCACGGACATCTCTGGCCAGGTCTGGCGAACCTTTAGACCCTGCTACCGTTGAAAATCTAACAAATACTGGGGTTTTTCTTGAGGTATCATTGAAAATTCCAGCTTTACTGTATTTTTTTATACTGTCATATAATTCAAAATAGCCGTGCGCTCCACTTCCTCTTGCATGTACAATACGTTCTGGAATACGTTCATGGTCAAAATGAGTGATTTTTTCGCGTAATAGAAAATCTTCTAATAACGTAGCCCCTCTTTCTCCAGATTTTAATGAGGTGTTGGTGTCGTTTACTTTAAGTCCCTGGTTAGTGGTCATTACTTCTCCCTCTGAATAGACCCTGTTTTGCTCCAGATTTTTAATTTTTTGAGTTTCTTTCGAATTTTTTTGTGTTTTCTTAGCCATTATTTGTTTATGAAAGTTCTTACTAATTTATGAGGACATTAAATTACTATAACAATTTGGCATACTGAAGGACATTATAATACCCTTAACACACCTACGAAAAAAAGCTTTTAGTTAGAAATTACTGGAGAAAGATATTGCACGTTTTCATTTCTTAGGTAAATGAAGAGCGCGTGTATTCAAAAATGAATTGCGTAAAACAAAAGTATTTAAAGTAAGGTAACCCGCACCTTTTTCTTTTTTAATCGCATATTATTTGTTTTCTCAATAACAGCTTTTGCTTTCTCTTTAGGTACTGCTACAAAAGCGCAATCTTGTTTTAGTTCTATAACCCCCAACTCATCTCCTTTTAACTTCCCTTGCTTAAAAAATAAGCCGGCCAGATCGCCCTTCGAAATTTTATCTTTTCGCCCTCCGGATACAAACAGGGTTGCCCATTGAGACCGGATGGCTGTTTGTTTATCTTCAAGTTTTACAATTTCAGTAGTGGTGATAAATTCTGGCGTTGGCTCCTGCTCCCATTGCAACACATAGGCAGTTCCCTGAGCATTCATTCGAGCTGTTCTTCCGTTTCGGTGGGTAAATTCTTCGGCTTTTAACGGCAACTGGTAGTGAATAATAAAATTGAGCTCCGGGATATCGAGTCCGCGAGCGGCCAGGTCTGTAGCAATAATGATCTGGTGGGTTCCGTTTCTAAACTTTATGAGCGCCCGTTCCCGTTCCAGCTGCTCCAGTCCCCCATAAAACACCCCATGCGGAATATTATGATCTTCCAGGTAGTCACTAACAAATTGTATGGTGTCTTTAAAATTACAGAAAATAATTCCGGGTTGGTTTCCAATATGGTACAGTAATGCTACCAGGGTTTGTAGTTTGTCCTTCTGGGGTGCCAGTACTTTTTTAATCTGTAAGTTAGATTTTTGGGTTCCCAGATAATCTATTACCAATGCATTGTGAACTCCTGTGAACTGTGGTATCTCCACCCCTTGTGTTGCAGAGGTTAAAATACGCTTGTCTACTTTGGGGAGGTTCTCAATAATTTCGCGCATTTCAGATTCAAAACCAGTTTCCAGCGATTTATCAAACTCGTCCAGCACTAGGGTTGTTATATCTTTTACTACAAAAGTTTCCCGTCGTATATGATCAGCAACCCTGCCTGGCGTGCCAATTAAAATAGCGGGCGTATGTAAAAGTGCTTCTTTATCTTTTGAAAAAGGTCTGCCACCATACACGGCATTGGCTTTAAAACCCGATCCCATTTCACGGATTACCTGTTCAATTTGAATCGCCAGCTCACGTGAAGGTACCAGTATAACAAGTTGTACATTATCGCAATGTATGTCCAATGCTTGAAGCGTAGGTAATAAAAAAGCCACTGTCTTACCGGTTCCCGTGGGAGATAACAACACGGTATTGGGAGCCGAGGCTATTGCAAGGAGCGCTTCTTCCTGCATAGGATTTAAGGCTGTAATGCCCAGTTTTGCCAGAATTTCTTTTTGCGATTTTATTTCGTTTGCCATGGTTACTTGGTGGTTTGTCCGTGCTTTAAAAGCATTGACGCATCGAATTTAGGGTTTCTGGTTATTTTTAAGGTAATCTGCCAGTAACTTTTCTATCAGTTCTTCTTTCGTGAGGTGGTGAAAAATTGTTTTAATATTGGTTTTAAATGCTTCGGAAACTTCCCTGTTGGGTTTCGTTTTAAAGATTTTACGCGCCCAGATAATGGCGTTATTTTCTTCAAGGGCGAGGGCGTTTGCCTTTGGCATTTCAGTAAAAGTGATACCTAATTCATTTTCTAAATCGGGAATATCCGCTACTTCCTCTTGCTGAATAACACTTAACGACAACCCCTTTGCTCCTGCCCTGGCGGTTCGGCCGCTTCTGTGGACATACGCTTCATAGGTGTCTGGTAAATGGTACTGGACAACATATTCAATTTCCTGAACGTCTATCCCCCGTGCGACAAGATCTGTCGCTACCAGAATAGCGATGTGTCCCTCACGAAACTGCCCCATCACCCTATCCCGGATCCCTTGAGTTAAACTACCGTGCAAGGCACCCGATGAAAATTTATTGATCGCTAGCTTTTTTGCCAGCTTGTTTACCGCAGCTTTTGTTTTACAGAATATAATTCCGCGTTGCCCCGCCTTAGAATTTAAAAAGTGCAATAGCACCTCTAGTTTTTCCTCAGGCTGCACTACAACAAACTGGTGGTCTATACCTTGATGGCCCAGGGTTTCCATTTCGACTTCTATATGGACAACATGTTTTGACAGGTAGTTTTGAATAAGTTGCTTCACAGTACCTGGCATTGTAGCCGTAAAAAGGAGCGTTCTTTTATTCTGAGGAAGGTATGTAGCAATAATATCTAACCCTTCTTTTAGTATGGTAACCATCTCATCTGCTTCATCTAAGACAAGGGTACTTGTATTTTTAACTGAAACAGCCTTGCGTTGCAAAAGATCTATAAGTCGCCCTGGAGTAGCTACTACTATATGAGTGTCTTGCTGTAGCCGCTCGATCTGTGGTTTTATAGGAATACCTCCACAAACGGAAGCGATAGAAATGGCGGGTTGGTTTGCAGCAAAGCGGGTTAAGTTGGTATAAATTTGCTGCCCCAATTCTCTTGTAGGAGCCAGAATAACTGCTTGTATGCTTGGATTGTTTACGTCAATACCCTGAAGGATGGGCAACCCAAATGCTGCGGTTTTTCCGGTGCCTGTTTTTGCGAGCGCCACCAGATCTTCTTTCTGATTTAAAATTACAGGAATTACGTTTTGCTGTATGGCGGTAGGGTTGCTGATTTCGAGGGCTGCTAATGCCTCGGTCAAAAAAGGGGCTACGCCTATGTCGGAAAATTTGGTGCTCATCGGTTCTTTGGTAATTTTACTATTTTAGTGTTAAAAGCAATTCGGTGCAGTCTATCGTTTCATTTTTTGTGGCTGGATACTGTCGGTTATTACCCGCATACCATCTGGCATAGGTGGTGCAAACGATTTTTTGGAATTTTGTTTATCATCTTTATCGGTGTAGATAAAATAATCGTCATTAGGCATTTTTTTATCAAAATCTAATTCCAGGTAATGTTGTTCTAAAGATTCGCTTGTGTGGTTGTAAAAGAAGGTATGTATTCTTGTTTTTTCACTTTCAGAAAACTCAATGGCAGCAAAATTTTGTGCTACAATAGATTTACGCACCATGGGATAGATACTGGCCATTTTATCTTTGTAGTCAAATTCAATAAGCCCATCCCCTATTCGCTGGCTTTCTATGAGTTTAAAAATAGATTTTGCCACCCCTGTTTTTATGAATTCATGCGAAATACCACTTGAAACCACCTCATAGCCCAGAATCATACTTTCATTAGTGTCCAGCTTCCCGTTATGCCGAACGTTGGGATCTACCCAAATCTCAATCAATGCAGATTTATGGATGTCGCCACTAACAAAAATTGGCATGATATCTTTCTCTATTCTATACGTGGTGAGTAATTCTAATAACCTATCCCGCTCTGCTCTGTTGTTTCGGGAATTCCAACCGTCCCTGGCATCGTCACGGAGTTCCGGAGAGAATAATTTTGCAATATCCTCTATCCATTTTAAAGGCCTTAGGGTTAAGGGAACAGAGGTAACCAAGATCACTTCCTGATCGCGCTCTAAGGTGGCTAACCACTTTTTAAAGTGCTGCCATTGCTCTTCTCCCAGAACAGTATTACTATTAATATTCCGGGCACTGCGCAGATCGAAAACATAACCGTTTTTTCCGTTTACAGTAAACGAATAATGTAAGGGTAGATTGTTATCAAGTAATTGTCGGGCTTTATCGCTTGGATAGTTGGATGCCAATAATTGGTGTTCTATAAATGCTTGCTTACCCAACATATAATGTCCTGCTAGCTGTGGGTTCATCACGCCTTCTTCGTATTCATCACCTTGAGACCCCCAACCATCCCGAAGCTCATGATCGTCTATTGCTGGAAGTACGGGTAAGTGTTGATGAGCAGTCTCAATTTCGGTAAAAGAATAGGATGCATTGTAGAGTTTGTTTAAATAGCTTGTATACTGTACCAGGGATGTATCAAAAGGCTTGGGGCGTCTTTTAGCTTCCCAAGCCGAAATAGGGTGTATATCTCCATTTTTCATTGGGGTGCCATATCCTGCATCTACATATACCTGATCTCCCGTGGTAATAATAAGCTTTGGAGTGCTGCTTAACAATGTAGTATTGGACTGCCCGTTAAATGTATAACTACGGTTGCTCTTAACGGAATCACGAAACTTAATAGGTTCTGCTTTGGCAATGGTTTTAAATAAATTCCGAACCCTAAAACCGGAATTATGTTCTCCTTCAAAAATTGCTGAACCTGGCGTGTCATTTTCATACTCCACTTTAAAGGGTTCAAAACAACCATACAGAAGTACTGAAAAATCTTTTCCTTTTATATCGTTAAAGTGACCTGGATACAAAGTAGCATAGGTAAAACAGTTTTTTAAAACATCACAAAACTGAACCGTTACTTCTTTTAAATTTACTGCTAGAACATCTGTATAAAATGGTGCCTCTAGGGCTACTTGGTGTAATACCTTTGCTGAGTCAGGCTCTATAATCTTTACAATTGGGTGCTCTAACGAGCCCTTTACCCAAACCCTGCCTTGGTTGTTTAGCGGATAGGCAACACGAGCGTGTACGGTGCTCTTTTCATATCCTAGACCTGCATTTGCAGTGGGAAATTGAATTTGTGACTGTATTGTAAATTGAAAGCTAAAAATCAATAAAAAAAGCAGTATTCGCATATAAAGAAACATTAGGTTTTATGACTTAAATACTGCTTAAATAGTGGTATTTTCTGTATGTTTTATTATTTGACCAAGGTGACCTTAACTGCGTTCATCCCTCGTTGTCCTTTTTCCAGCTCGTAAGTTACTTTGTCGTTTTCGTTAATTTCGTCAATGCAATTGCTAATATGAGTGAAGTATTTCTCATTGTTTTCGGCATCTATTATAAATCCAAACCCTTTGGAATGGTCAAAATAATTTACAGACCCCGTGCGTGTAGGATCAAAAGCTTCTTTTTCACCTTCCGGAGTTTTGGGAATTCCTAAAACGATATCTTCGGCTTCAATTTCCTCTTTTTCTGATGGGTCTGGGGGTGTATCTACCAGATTTCCCATATGGTCTACATATACCAGATCTATCCCACTGTTGTCAAGTTTTTCTTTATCCAACTTGCGGGCTTCCATTTTCTTTTTTTTCTCTTCGCGTTTTTGTAAGCGTTTTTTTTCTTTTTCAGATTTATTATACGATTGTTGTGACTTTGCCATGTATTATTTAAGGTGTTATTTTTTTAGAATATACGTAGATTATTACTACTGTGAAACTATTTATAAAAATTTTAAGGGAATTAATTTTACTGTATTTGAAAGACTCTGGTTTTTAAAAGGTTATAAAATTTCAAGCTTATACCCTACTCCATGTACGTTGGTAAGTTTTATGGAGGTGTCTTCCTGTAATTTTTTTCTAAGCTTAGAAATATAGGTGTCCAGACTTCTACCTACGATCACCCCGTGGTCTTCCCATACTTTTTTGGTGAGTTCCTCCCGCTTTACCACCACATTGGGATGTTGAATAAATATAGCCAGTAGATCAGATTCTTTTTGCGTTAGCGGGATTTCCTGAGCCTCTTTTACCAACTTATTCTCTTCAGGATAAAAACTAAAAATCCCAAGAGAAGTTACACCCCCTTTATGGACCTGAGAACGATGCGCGTGGTATTTACTATAAAATACAAACCCTAAAAAAGCAAGGACCAAAGCTACAAGGATATAAAACCAAGCGGCATTTTTTGAAGAAGAAGCTGTGGTAACCATACCCGTAAAAGTCAGTGCAATGGTATAACATTTTTTAGGCAGCACCCTCCCACCACAGGGAATACTATTTTCCTGAGTGTTGGCAGACATTTTATAGCTGTAAGCAACCTCGTCATTGCTGCACTGTAGTACCTCTACCACATAATCTTTAGGAAGCCTGGCGTGATCGATGGCCGCCGTAATGCTCGTGTTTAGATCGGCTGGATCAAAACCCAGCGAATCTTCAAATGAAAGCTGGAAGGTGTTTTTGTTTTTCTGAACCACAGGAAGGACTAGCGAGGTACTGTCGTTTTGCGATAGCAATAGGAGATTTCCCGCCGAGCGTAAAGCAATTTTTACCTGTGCTACAGGAATTTGGGTTTCAACTGTGTTACAGGAAATACCCACAACTAACAAAAGTAGGAGCCCAAAAAAAAGGCAAACAGATGGCTTTCGCTTTTTCATGAGTACAAATAACAGGCAATTTGACCAATTTTCACAGCCGTTGACACTTCTTTTACATTCTTTTGACACTTTTAATATACTGCAAGAGTAGTTTAGCTGAAAAAATAAATCATTATGCAACAACTACTTATTTCAATCATCATTTTAACCAGTATCACTGTAACAGGACAATCGCAAAAGATGTATCCTTTAAAAACTTCTAAAAGTAAAATACACTGGAAAGGCACGTATACATTTTTAATGAGTGAACATAACGGAACCGTAAATTTTCACAAAGGAACCCTTGTCACTAAAGAAGGAAATATTACGGGAGGAAATTTTGAAATTGATATGACCACAATTTCAAATCCAGATTTTCTTGAAGGAAAAGGCCCTGTTAATCACCTTAGAGATACCGATTTTTTTGATGTAAGCAGGTTTCCTAAAGCTTATTTAGAAATTACATCGGTTGAATATTTCACAGAAAATAACCAGCATAAAATTCTGGCAAATCTTACTATAAAAGGAAAAACGCAACCTATAGAGTTTTGGGCCGTTGCCAATACAACAATGCAACAAATCACAACAAAATTTAAAATCGACAGAGCACGTTGGGACATTACGCATAATAATTCAATGCGCGATCATGCTATTTCCGATGCCATTGAATTTGATGTACTTTTACAATTTTAATACAGCTTTTATGAATAGTACCATACTTATAACATTCGTGCTTTTGTTTACAACACCCTTCTTTTTTGCTCAAGAAGAAAACGAACACGAATCATTTTTTACTGAAACTGAATGGAACTCAGAATTTTTTGAATTCCCCATAAATTTTGCCAGAGAAATTCCACTACAAGGCATTGAAGAAGCCGTTTTCCCTCCAGGTTGGGGGAAAACGGAAAGGCCTGAGTTTTGGTCCTATCTTTTTCTTTGGAAAGTAAAAACAACTGCTCCTCTCACAGAAGAAGCGTTAGAAATGTACCTGCAATATTATTTTGACGGTTTACTGGATATAAACAACCGAAAAAACGGCACTACTATTCTGCCAACTACTGCACTGTTAAAAAATACCTCTCCCACTAACTTTATAGGCGCCATACACCTTTTTGAAGGCCGCTACACTCAAAAGATGCTGTATTTACACACCCTGATATCACAAAAATATTGTGAAAATACCCAGGAAGCCATCTTGGTTTTTAAATTTTCTCCCAAAGGATTGAATGACCCTATTTGGCAAAAGTTTGACCACATTAAGCTTAAAGACGAAATTTGTCCTGACTAACAAATCGCTGCACTTTTATACTGATGCCAATTATTTTTTCAAATCATTAAGTTGCATGCGTAAAGCCTCATACCTGTTCTCAGCCGCTTCCCCTGGCAATTGATCTGCACAACTTACCATATTTAGCAAATACCCTATCTGGGCGATGAGCATTTGTTGTGGGTAGGCGCCTTCGTCGTTTTTTAGTTGTTGCAGGCTTGCTTTTGCGTTGGCCAGCCCGGTTGAGTTGCTATTGTTTTTTTCGAGGGTTTCAATTTCGGTCTCCAGATCGGCTTGTAGCTTTTTTGCTTCAGAGAGTAAATCGATTACTTTATTCTGAAATGCTAGCTGAGCCGCCATATCTTCAGCTGTAAAACCTTGTGCTGTAATTCGTGGATCCGGTAAAATAACGAAAGGTTGCTCCAACGTTTGTCCGGCTACCGTTAATCTTGCAATATAGGTGCCTGGCGCTACCATGGGGCCTCTTCTGTAGCGCTTTTTTAAGTCCTTATCCCACGCGCCTCGTTGACTTAAATTCCAGAAAAAACGATGCAATCCGGGTTTTGAGCTCAGTTTGTCATCGGTATATCGAAATATCTGACTTAACTGCATGTCCTCAACTTCGGTTACTTCACTAACTCCTTCCTGTTCTTCTATTTCTACCTCCACTTCTACTTCTTTTTCATTAACAACTTCTGTTGCAGCTATAGACTTCAGTAAGGTACTATCACTTAAAATAGTTGTAATATTTCGTCGGTTTTCATCCAGAATTTCTAGTTGCACACTTCCTTCGTAATCCTTCGGTATATAATAATCTAATACTACACGGGTATCCGGATATTGCAAGTTTGAAATACCCCGCACGGTTGGGTACCGATATCTAATGGTAGTATCGGGTGCAAACAGGACCGGAGCGTTATCCAACGAATTAATTTCTTGCTGGCGTAGTGCGGTAATATCGTCCAGTATCCAAAACCCTCTACCCATAGTGCTTATAATTAGGTCTCCTCTAAATATTTTAAGGTCGGTAATAGGGGTCACGGGTAAGTTTTGCTGAAATGATACCCACGTTGCCCCATCGTTAAAAGAAACGAACACTCCGTACTCGGTGCCTGCATACAGCAAGCCTTCCCGCTTTGGGTCTTCACGAAGCACCCTGGTGGTAAAATGCGAAGGTATCCCGTTGTTCCCATTGGTTAACAGCTCCCAGGATTGCCCGTAATTAGTGGTTTTATAAAGGTAGGGTTTCGCATCGCCCAGCAAGTGCATATCTACTGCTATATACGCCTTTGCAGGATTAAACTGAGAGGGTTCTACAGATTCTACCCTACCGCCTTTTGGAAGGTTTGCAGGAGTAACATTCGCCCAGGAAGTGCCTCCATCTTTAGTTACTGAAATCACCCCATCGTTAGAACCCGTCCAGATAAGTCCCTCTACCAGCGTAGATTCCCTAATGGAATAGAGCGTGCTGTAATATTCTTCTCCCGTAATATCACGGGTAATGGGACTTCCGGAGTTTACTTGTTTATCGGTTTCAAACGCAGTTAGATCGGGTGAAATGGTTTCCCAGGCCAGACCTTCGTTGGTGGTTTTATGTAAAAATTGCGACCCGTGGTAGACCACATCTGGATTGTGTGGAGACACATGAATGGGAGCTACCCGTTGAAAACGATATTCCAAATCTTTTGGGTTATGCCCGTAAATATTAGAAGCCCCCACATAATAGCCTTTTTCAGTTCCTGTACGCTTGTCAAAAACACTAAACCTGCCTTTGCAATTGGCATATACAATATTATGATCTCCTGGTTTTGGTACTCCAGGCCCCGTTTCACATCCTCCGGTGTTAATAAGCCATCCCGTTTCAGGATTTTGTACCGAACTGGGCGGAAAACTGGGCACCGCAATAGTACTGGAATTGTCTTGCTGTCCTGCATACAACCAATACGGGTACTGATCGTCTACTTCTACCTGATACAGCTCGGCAGTGGGCTGATTAAACTGTGTGCTCCAGGTAGCACCGCCGTTGTGGCTTACGTTCGCCCCGCCATCGTTTGCCTGAATGAGTAAGTCCGGATTATTTGGATTTAACCAGATATCGTGGTTGTCGCCATGTGGCACTTCAAAATACGTCCAGGTTTTACCACCGTCCACCGACTTTAGCCCTGGGTTTGCCATAGAAAATACGATGTTCTCATTGGTAGGGTCTGCTTCTACATTGGTGTAGTAAAACGGACGGTTTACCAAACGCACATCATCTGAAACATGCACAAAAGATTTTCCTTCATCTTCAGATTTATAAAGGCCCCGCTCCTCATCTTCCGCTTCAATAATTGCGTAGAGTACTTTTGGATTGTCTGCCGAAACAGCTAAATCTATTTTTCCGATAAGCCCTTTGGGTAAGCCCTTGCTTAGTTTTTCCCAGTCTTTTCCACCGTTCTTAGATTTGTAGATACCACCTTCGGCATTGGTTCCCCCTGAAATTATCGTCCAAGGTTTGCGTTGTCCTTTCCAGGCTGCTGCATAGAGAACGTCATTTTTTTTAGGATGAATCTCTAAGTCTGAAAAACCCGTTTGGTTGGAAACAAACAAGATTTTTTCCCAGGAAGCGCCACCATCTTCGGTTTTATAGATGCCGCGCTCTTCACTGTCTTTAAAGGCATTCCCAATGGCCGCAACGTACACGGTATTGGGATCCTTGGGGTCTATCTCAACGGCCCCGATCTGTCCCATATTAGTAAGACCAATATGCTGCCACGATGTACCCCCGTTAACCGATTTATAGACTCCTCTCCCACTAATTACATTACTTCGTAATCCGTCAGAACCGGTTCCTACATATACAATATTTGGTTTTTTATGGGCTACTTCAATTGCTCCAATGGATGGGGTTTCAAAAAAACCGTCGGAAACATTGATCCAGGTGGTTCCGTAGTCTTCTGTTTTCCAGACGCCTCCCCCAGTGGCTCCCAAAAAAAAGGTGCCAGGTATTTCCGGGATTCCGGTTACGGCAGTAACACGACCGCCTCTAAGCGGACCAACATTTCGGTATTGAAAGGCTTCAAAATCTTGTGCCAGCAGTGCTGAGGTACTTAAAAATAGTAGTAGAAAACCAAGGGTACGTAAAGAAAAGTTCATAGAAAGTTTAAAAATTGATGAGGTTATAAATTTAATAAAATTGAGGATGAAGTACGCTCCGTCCATTTAAATTAACACTTAGGTATCTTTTAAAGTTATTGCTGTTTTACTTTAAAACAATAAACCCCAAACACTTAAAGTGTCAGGGGTTTGTATAATTAGTGCTAGAAATAACTGCTAAAGCGATTCCATATCGATTACAAATCTATATTTTACATCGCTGTCCTGAACGCGTTGGTAGGCAGTGTTTATGTCCTGCATATCAATAAGCTCTATGTCACTTACAATGTCATGTTTTCCGCAGAAATCCAGCATTTCCTGGGTCTCTTTAATACCCCCTATCAACGATCCTGCTACCCGTTTTCTGCCCATAATCAGGTTTCCACCGTGCATTTCGTCCAGCGGTTCAATGGCTCCAACCATAACCATAGTGCTGTCGCGTTTTAGTAATTCTAAATACGGATTTATATCGTGTCCCACCGGAACGGTATTCAACAAGAAATCGAAAGACCCTTTATGCTTGTTCATATCTTCTTCATTCTTGGAAAGTAGCACCTCGTCTGCTCCCAGGCGTTTTGCATCTTTAGCCTTCTCTGGAGAAGTGGTAATCATCACTACCTTTGCTCCCATTGCTGCAGCAAATTTGATCCCCATATGGCCTAATCCGCCTAAACCAATTACGCCTACCTTATCGCCTTCTTTAACACCCCAATGATTCAAGGGAGAATACGTAGTAATTCCAGCGCACAATAAAGGTGCTACGGCTTTTTCATCCAGATTTTCAGGAATAGAGAGCACGTAGTATTGGTGCACCAAAATTTCTTGTGAGTACCCACCAAAGGTATGTCCGCCTAAATGTTTGTTAGGCCCGTTATAAGTACCTACCATTCCTTTTTCACAAAATTGTTCCAGATGGTCTTCGCAGGCGCTACAATCCCGGCAGGAATCCACCATGCATCCAACCCCCACTATATCTCCTTGTTTGTAGTTTGAAACGTTTTTACCAACGGCTTCTACGGTACCAATAATTTCGTGTCCAGGAACTACGGGGTATTTAGAATTTCCCCAATCGTTTTGTACGGTATGGATGTCGCTATGGCAAACGCCACAATAAGTTATTTTAATATGCACATCGTCGGGTTGTAACTCCCTGCGCTTAATAGTTATTTGCTCTAAATTGGCTGCTTGTTCCTTGGCTCCAAATGCTTTTACTTCACTCATATTATTTTTTTTTTCAAAATACAGCAATGCGCATTCTCAGGCAAAGATACAGCAGGGTTTATGTTTTATTTAACGGGATTTCAATGGTATTACTTTTCAATTTGAAACTTTAACACAACCAACAGCTTTTAGACTGAGCATGTTTATTCAAATTCCTTTATTTTTAGTCGACCAAACAAAAAACCAATGAAACTCATTACTTCCTTATTATTTTTAGTTGCAACACTTACTGTTTTTGGACAACAAGCTGAAGACTATTTTTCACAAATGAATTACAGGAATATTGGTCCCTATCGTGGGGGACGTTCTGTGGCCGCGTCTGGAGTGATAGGCGACCCACTCACCTATTACATGGGCACTACGGGGGGTGGTCTCTGGAAAACGAAAGACGCCGGGGCACACTGGAACAATATAAGCGATGGTTTTTTTAAAACCGGAACCGTAGGCGCCGTAGCAGTTTCAGAAAGCAACCCTACTATTGTATATGTAGGAATGGGAGAACACGCCATTCGTGGGGTGATGACGTCCTATGGCGACGGGGTGTACAAGTCTACCGATGCTGGAAAAACATGGAAACACATAGGGTTAACGCCTACCGAGCAAATTTCAAGAATTATTATCCACCCAACTAATCCAGACATAGTGTATGTAGCGGCACAAGGAAAGTACCCCAGTCCGACAGCAGATCGGGGAGTGTACAAATCTACCGACGGGGGTGTTACCTGGAAAAAAACATTATTTGTAAACAACTTTACAGGGGCTTCAGAACTATCTATGGATTATAACAATCCGAATGTAATGTACGCCGCTATGTGGCACCACCAGCGTATGCCCTGGAAAATAATTAGCGGTGGCGAAGGCAGCGGTCTCTATAAAAGCACCGATGCCGGTGAAACCTGGGAACGTCTGGAAGACGGCCTGCCAAAAGAATTGGGAAAAATGGCCATTGCCGTAAGCCGAAGCAATAGCAACAAAGTATATGCGCTTATTGAAAGCGATACCCAAACCGACCAAAGTGGCTTGTATGTATCTAACAACGCTGGAAAAACCTGGTCGCAGGTAAGTGGTGACAACAGATTGACACAGCGCGCCTGGTATTATATAGAATTGTTTATAGACCCCAATGACGATGAAACCGTGTATGTACTAAGTGCTCCCGCCCTACGCTCTAAAGATGGCGGAAAAACCTGGGAACGTATTACAGGTACGCATGGAGATTATCATGATTTATGGATTAATCCAGACAATTCTAAAAATATGGTAATAGCCAATGATGGTGGCGCGGCTATTTCTTTCAATTTTGGGGAAAGCTGGTCTTCACAGGATATTATGCCTACGGCTCAGTTTTATAGAATTAATGTAGACAACCGCTACCCCTATAACATTTATGGAGGTCAACAGGATAACACTTCGGTTAAAATTGCCAGTATGAGCCCGGGTAGCTATAGTATTTCTGAAAGCGACTGGACAGCGGCGGCTGGTGGCGAAAGTGCTTTTCTGGCATTCGATAAGGACAACCCGAAACTAACAGTGGGTGGAAGTTATTTAGGGACCATTGAAGTCCTGGATATGGAAACCAAGGCAAGTACTCAGGTAATGGCTGCTCCCATTCAATATTTAGGGCGTGCTGCACGGGATATGAAATACCTGTATAACTGGAATGCCCCAATTATTTGGTCACAGCACGAACCGCAAACCATTTACCACGCGGCTCAATTGGTATTGAAATCGACCGACCTTGGAAAAACGTGGACAGAAATTTCTCCCGATTTAACACGTAATATCGATGAAAAACAAGGGAAAGGCGGTGGTCCTTACACCAATGAAGCCGTAGGTGCAGAAAGTTACGGGACCATAAGTTACCTTGTAGAATCGCCACATAAAGCAGGTGTTTTTTATAGCGGAAGTGACGATGGCTTTGTACATATTACACAAGACCATGGAAAGGCGTGGCAAAATATTACGCCTAAAAACCTGGGAGAAACCCTTGTAAACGCTATAGAAGTTTCACCTCACGACCCGGCAACTGTCTATATTGCTACTACCAAATACAAGTTAGGCGATTATACACCTGCACTATATAAAAGCAATAACTACGGTAAAAGCTGGACAAATATTACGAAGGGGATCCCTAATGGAGCTTATACCAGAGTGGTCCGGGAAGATGAAACTACCAAAGGACTTTTATATGCAGGTACGGAGCAAGGGGTGTATATTTCATTTAACGACGGGGCTTCGTGGGAACCGTTTCAGCTTAATTTGCCTGTAACTCCTGTTTTAGACTTAAAAGTGCATCGCAACGATTTAATTGTGGCCACATCCGGACGCTCGTTCTGGATTTTAGACAACCTTTCCTTGTTGTCACAATATCAAAAAAACAGTAATGGTTTTAAACTCTACACCCCAGAACCCATTGTATATGGAAACTGGGGAAGTGCAATGAGCAGCAATTCATTTAAAGGAACCCAGGATTTTGAAGGTGTGAACCCTGTAAATGGGGTGGAGCTTTATTATTACCTGCCCTCTGTCTCCGAAGATGAAGCCGTTACCCTTACCATCACAAATGCAGCAGGAAAAACGATTAATACTTTAACTTCCGTTAAGGACGAAAGTTATATTCCGCATAACGGAGGTGGTGCTCCCCCGGCTCCTGTCCTGCCCAAAAAAGAAGGGCTTAATAGGTTTGTGTGGAATATGCAACACCCCATTGTTCCAGGGGTTCCTGGGATATATATTGAAGCTGGTTTTGGAGGTCATAAAGTCATTCCTGGAACTTACACTGCTACTTTAAACTATGTAGATCAAAGTACTAAAAAACAGTTTGTTATAAAAAACAACACTTCTTACAATATTAATGAAGCTCAATTTACCGCATACGATACTTTTATGAGTGAGGTAGAAAAGAATGTTACTGAAATGCACGAGCAAGTAAACACTTTAAAAACCGCGCAGGAAGATATTTCAGAAGTACTAAAGCAAATGAAAACAGCAAATAAAAATGCTTCTTTAGTTACCGAAGGAGAAGCCTTGTTACAGGAATTACAAGCCTGGGATGAAAAAATGGTGCAACGCCGCTCACAGGCTTATGACGACGTTGAGAACTTTGAAAATAAATTTACCGCAGAATACCTGTTTCTTATGAACCAGACAGACAGTAGCCTGCCTCGTTTAAACCAAGCGAATATTGACAGGAAAGCTGAACTGGACGCCCAATGGCAACAGTTAAAAACTACTGGAAACGCGCTACATACCACTAAATTACCAGCATACAATAAAAAGTTATGGGAAGCAGGATATGGAGCAATTAGGTTATAGCTTGAAGTAGCACAACCAAATTTTATTTTTACGATGTAAAGCTAATTCTGTTGAGAACCGGAATTAGCTTTTTTTATAAATCCTGTGCGCTTGCAATCATTTCGGCTACATCCATCACGGCCACGTCTCCTTCTTTATTGAAGTTTTTTACGCCATCTGTAAGCATGGTGTTACAAAATGGACATCCTGCCGCAATTACGTCTGGTTTTGTATCCAGGGCTTCATCGGTACGTTCTATGTTAACGTCTCTCTTTCCCGGTTCCGGCTCCTTAAACATCTGGGCACCACCAGCACCACAGCATAATCCGCGGGATTTACAGCGTTTCATTTCGGTAAGTTCTACTTCTAATTTCTGAAGTAGTTCACGCGGTGCTTCGTATTCGTTATTGGCACGTCCTAAATAACAGGGATCGTGAAAGGTGATGCGTTTCCCTTTAAATTTGCCACCTTCAACTTTTAATCTGCCTTCATTCATAAGGGCTTTTAGGAACTGGGTATGGTGCATAACCTCGAAATTTCCGCCTAAACCCGGGTATTCGTTTGCTATGGTATTAAAGCAATGCGGACAAGCAGTTACTACTTTTTTAATTTCGTACCCGTTTAACACTTCAATATTCATCATGGCCTGCATCTGGAACAAAAATTCGTTCCCGGCGCGTTTTGCAGGATCTCCTGTACAGCCTTCTTCGGTTCCCAATACTGCAAAATCTACTTTAGCGTTGTGCAGGAGTTTTACAAATGCTTTGGTAATTTTTTTGGCTCTGTCATCAAAACTTCCAGCGCAGCCTACCCAGAATAACACTTCAGGTTTTTTGCCTTGCGCCATATATTCGGCCATTGTTGGGACTGTAATTTGTTCGCTCATTTTTTAAAAGTATAATCGTTAAAAGTTAACGGTTAATTGTTGTGTTATCACATTAGAACTATTGTTTCTGTTACCATAACCACTAACAGAAAACTGAGAACTACTCCTTAATCTTTAAAAACCTGAATGGTTACTTCCTTTTCTACCAGATCTGTAAACTTGCCATTGTAACGGGTTGCTTTTACCAGGTGGTTATCTACCCAATGGTAATTCCCGCCACGGGGTTTTCCCATTAAAAGGGAATGGTATTTAAATCCGTGCTTGTTTAGCCAGGTTTCGGTCACTTTTCTGTGTTCTTCAGTTCTTGAGGTAAAAAAACATATTAAATGCCCCTTGTCATACCATTTGTTTAATGTTTTAAGGGCATCGGGAAAAGGTTTGCAGGTTGCCATACGTTCTGGTTGCTCGTTGGGAACGTCTTCGGTAATGGTACCATCTATGTCAATTAAATAGTTTTTAACGCCTTTAGGCAATACAGGGCTTACGGTTGAGCCGTCTTCAACTTTTTCGTGTAATAATTTTTCTGCGTCTTCCTTTTTCATTACACTTCATTTTTCCAGTTCAATCTGTCCATTTGATTAAAGGGCCAGGGGGCGCTGTTGTTTTCAATATTGGTCATTGTTACGTTCAGTTCATTGGGTGCGGCACTTTGCTCCATTACCAAATACTGACGCATATCCATGATTATACTTAAAGGATCTATGCTTACCGGGCAGGCTTCCACACAGGCATTACAGGTGGTACAGGCCCACAATTCTTCACGAAGTATATAATCGTCCAATAATTGTTTCCCATCATCTTTAAATTCCCCTCCGTTGGCTTCCATATTTTTACCAACTTCCACGAGACGGTCACGGGTGTCCATCATGATCTTACGGGGCGATAACTTTTTACCTGTAATATTTGCGGGACATTCGCTGGTACAACGGCCACATTCGGTACAGGTATAGGCATTCAGGAGTTGCGTACGTGATAAATCCATTACATCGCTGGCGCCAAATTTTGCCGGAGCTTCTGCTCCTTCTGCTGGAGCTGCATAGGGGTCGGCACTGGGATCCATCATTAGCTTTACTTCACTAGTTACTGAATCTAAGTTTTGAAACTGCCCTTTAGGCTTTACTTTTCCGTAGTACACATTCGGGAAAGCAAGAATAATATGTAAATGCTTACTGAAATATAAATAATTCAAGAAAACTAAAATACCCAAAATATGCAACCACCAGGCACTTCTTTCAATAATAATGAGGGTTCCTTCGGTCATTCCTTCAAATAAAGGAGCTATAAACTGACTGACAGGATAGGATCCTACCTGAATATAATGGCTTGCTGTTTCACTGGTATAAGCCCCGGAAGCCACCCCGTTTTGAAGCGCAAGATCTGCAGCGTTCATGGTAAGAAATAATACCATTAGTACCATTTCAAAATAAAGGATATAATTGGCATCATTTTTAGGCCAGCTTGTCATTTCGCGAGCCCAGAAGCGTTTTATTTTTTGAATATTCCGGCGGGTCCAGAAAAAGATAACTCCCAGCAATACCAAAAGGGCTAATATTTCAAAAGAGCCAATGAGGAAATCATATACGGGACCTAAAAATGACAGCACGCGGTGGGTTCCAAACAAACCATCTATTATTATTTCAAGTACTTCAATATTAATAATGATAAAACCTACATATACAATTATATGTAACAGGCCTGCTACCGGACGCACTACCATTTTGCTTTGTCCCAATGCGATACGGAACACATTGCTCCAACGTTGTTTGGTGTTATCGCTGGCGTCTACTTCTTTACCTAATTTTATACGGCCAATTACTTTACGCATATTCATGGTAAAATAGCCAATACCCGCAACCAATGCTACGAAAAATAGAATGTTAGGAATGTACTGCATGATTTATTTTTCTGGATCTTCTGGCTCTTGGTACCCTTTATCTCGTTTTCCAAATACTGAAAAGTGTACGTAGCGTTTAGGGTTTAACTTTAAGTCTTGTAGTAATTCTTCCAATTGACGGGTAGCACCTTCCAGGTTTTCGTATACTGCATCGTCATTTAGCAATTTGCCGACGCTTCCCTCCTTGCTATTCACTTTACTTACTACTTCTTTAAGTCCTGTAGTTGCATCCTCAAGGTTCTGAACCATTTGCCCTAACTCTATTTGTGCTAATGAATCTGAGAGTTTTGAAAAATTGGCTGCTGTGTTATCAAGGTTTGTAAAGGTTCTGTCTAGCTTTTCGCCATTTCTGCCCAGAAGTTCATCTGCTTTTCCAGAAAGGCTACCGAAGTTTTTGGTTGCTACCGAAAGGTTAGAAATTGCCTGTTTAAGATCGGTTCGGGTTTTTTCATCTATAATATCGGTAAATGAAATTAACAACGAATCTACGACTCCTAAAGTAGCTTCCAGCTTTTGTCCCAAAGGGGCCAGCGTCTCACTGAATTCGTCCAGCATACCAGGCTGTACTTCTCCAGAGAGCGTATCGCCGGACACCGCCAGGCCTGATTGATCGTAAATAGGAAAAATTCCAACCGATTTCCCGCCAATAAGTCCGGCGCTATAAATACGTACGATACTGTTTTTTGAAAATTCGAAGTCTCGCTCTACTGTAAACTCCACCACCAAATTACCTTTGGAGTTTGCAAAGTCTATTTTTTGAACTTTACCAACTTTAAGCCCATTAATATTTACGGGGGCTCCCTGGGCAAGACCTTCCACATTTTTATATTTTACAAAAAAGGTTCTGTTCTTTTCTAACAGGTTGGTTCCCTTTAAGTAACTATAGCCAAAAATGAAGAGCAAAATGGCTCCTATCGCTAAAATTCCTGTCTTTACTTCCCGTGAGAGTCTCAAAAAATATACATATTTGGTTATTGAACAAAGTTATAGAAATAACTTCTATTTATCTTGGCTTTTTAACACTTCCGAAAGTTTTTTCTTTTCATTGCCTTTAAATGCTACAATATAGCAGGTTGGATATCCTTTTTCCTGAGCAAAAGTTTTCATCAGTTGAATTTTATTGTAATCTGAGGTCGCACCGTAATAGTATTTATACAATCCGTCTTCCTTTGTTCGTGCTACATCCTTTAACCCTTTAAAATTTGACGGCTTGGTATCCAGTTTTTTACTACTGGCTGCTAACTGCACTCTAAATTCCACTCCTTTGTATTCTTTTACTTCGGTGGTTTCTATGGCTTTTTCTATTTCCTCTTCTGTAATTTCTGGGTTTTGAGAATTCTCTGTTGCCAAAGAAATGGTTTTTTTATAATTGAGGATACCGTTGGCAATTTCTGTGGCCAACTCTTTCCGTCCTTTTTTTGAATTTACATAAGGGCCTTCTTGATTATTGGTTAAAAAACCAAGCTCCACTAAAACACTCGGCATATAAGAACTGTGTAATACCCAGAAAGGTGCAGAACGCACACTTCTATCTTTTCGTTTTAAGTTATTTACAATGTTATTCTGAATTAATCCTGCCAGAAGTATGCTTTGGTCTAAGTATTCTTCCTGCATTAAGGTTAGGCCAATTAAAGATTCTGGTGAACTTGGGTCGAATCCTGCATAGGTTTCTTTATAATTTTCCTCCAAAAAAATCACCTCATTCTCTTTTTTGGCTGTCTCCAAATTTTTACCAGACTTATCTACTCCCATTACAAAAGTTCCAATACCATAAGCCTGAGAGTTATGAGAATCGCAATGTATAGAAACAAAAATGTCTGCATCTACTTCATTGGCAATAGGACCTCTACGATATAAATCTATAAAAACGTCGGTCTTTCTAGTGTAAACTACTTTAATATCCGGATGCCTCTCCAATAATTTTCCTACTTGAAGGGTGACATCCAGCACAATATCTTTTTCATAAAAACCATTTCCACGGTTTCCAGAATCCTTCCCTCCGTGACCTGCATCCAGCACTACCACAAAAGGTCTGTTTGTATCGTTTTGGCTACTTGAAAAGCTAAAACCTATACAGGGTGTCAGCATTAATAAAATAAAAAAAAGATGTGTTTTTTTCATTTGTTTCATAGTATTTATTTGTGTTCTTAAAATTGTAATACGTTCCTAATTACTTCGTCATTAAACCAATACCTATGACTTCAAATTTCATATATCTTTAACGTAGGTTGAAATTTGATAGTATTGAAATAGTAGGCAAAAAAATATGCTTACTTTTGAACTTTCAAAAACTGAACCAAAGTTATAAAATTATAGGCTTCTAGTGTTGCAGAATCAACGGTGTTCTTACTTACTTATCTACATAGTACTGTTCATAAACAGTGCTTTTGTTTATGCGCAGGACCTACCTCCAAAAAACGAGGTAAATATCCCCGCTACTACTGAAAAAGAGGCAGATACCACCACAGTAAATTTAAAACCCATAATTAACGAGCGCCTGGAAATTGCAAATGACACGGTTAAAAACGATTCTATTAAAGAAAAACAGGAATTTTTAACGGGGGTTGTAGACTATTATGGTGAAGATTATATCTTCATGGATCAGGTAAATAATAAGATATACATGTACAACAAAGCCTACATTGTATATGAAGATATGCGTATTGATGCAGGTTTAATTGTACTGGATTACAATACCAACGAAGTTTTTGCCAAAGGAATTGACAGTGCCGGCACCTACACCCAGCGCCCTGTTTTTGTACAAGCCCAGAATAAAGTGGAGCCGGACTCCATTAAATTTAATACAAAATCTGAAAAGGCTCTTGTCTATAACTCAAGAACAGAACAAAATGGGTTTAATGTTTTAGCCGAAGTCACAAAAAAAGAAAATGATTCGGTAGTCTATCTTAAAAATGTGCGCTTTACTACTTCCAAAAACCTAGAAGATCCTGAATATTACTTTTATACAAGAAAGGCGAAGTTTGTTCCAAAAAAGAAGATTGTTACGGGTCTTACCAATATGTATATTGCCAATGTCCCTACCCCTTTGGGGCTGCCTTTTGCCTATTTCCCCCTTACGGAAGACAGAGCTTCAGGATTTATAATTCCCTCTATTGGAGATAATAACAACCGGGGGTTTTTCTTTCAGAATGGTGGGTACTATTTTGCTATTAACGATTACATGGATCTGGCCGTACTGGGCGATTATTACACCAATGGAAGCTATGGGCTTCGTGGGGAAGCAGCCTATGCACTTCGGTATAGATTTCGGGGAAACTTTAATGTGCGGTACGAGAGCCTGATTGATAGTGAACGTGGTTTTCCGGATTACAGTCAGTCGTCTGTTTACAATATTCGCTGGAACCATACGCAGGATGCCAAGGCAAACCCCAGTTCCCGCTTTGCAGCTTCGGTAAACCTGGGAAGTAGCCGGTACTTCAGGCAATCTATTAACCAGACCAATAACGGAAGCGGACTGGTAAACACATTAAACTCTTCAGTATCTTATTCCAAAACTTTTGAAGGAGAGCCTCAGGTAAACTTTACAGTGGCGGGTACGCATTCGCAAAACACCAATACCCAGGAAATTAACATGTCGCTTCCCAATGTAAATGCAAGTGTTTCCAGAATTTTTCCATTTGCACCTAAGGAAGGCGTTAAAAAGGGAATTATAAAAAATATAAATTTTCAGTATGATGTTTCAGCTGAAAATAGATTTCAAACAACCGATTCACTTTTCTTTAAGCCCGAAATGTTTGAAACAGCTCAATTAGGTGCCAGACATAGCATACCGGTAAGCACCAACTTTAAAGTACTAAAGTATTTAAGCTCTTCTATAAGCTCCAATTTGCAGGAAACCTGGGTAGGAAGTACCACAGACCAACGCTTTGATCCCGATTTAAACGATGGGCAAGGCAGCGTGGTAATAGACACATTACGGGGATTTGACAGGTATTTTACCTATAATTTTTCAACAAGTTTGGGAACCACTTTTTATGGAACCTTCAATTTTGGAGATGATAAAAAATTTCAAAAACTCAGGCACGTAGTCCGGCCTAATGTAAGTTATAATATTAATCCGGCCTTTGACCGTTATTATGAAGAGCTTCAGGTTCCTACCGCAGACCCGAATGTTGCAGCCGAAGTAGTCGAGTTTTCTCGTTTTCAGAATACCTTATATGGCGCTCCAAACAAAACGTATGCAAGTAATATTGGAATGTCGTTAAGCAATACCTTCGAAGCCAAAGTTCGAGACAGGGATACCACGGCCACCGAACCCAAAAAAATAGTTTTATTAAACAACCTGAACTTTAGCACTGCATACAACCTTGCCGGGGATTCCCTTCCCTGGAGTCCATTGCGGTTTACTGGTGCTATTCCCATCGTGGACCGACTAGACTTTAACTTTAATGGCTCCTTAGATCCGTACGCCCTGGACAACAATAACAGGAGAATAGATACGTATAATATTAATAACGGAGGAAGTCTGTTTCGTCTTACCAATGGGAATATTTCAATAAACTATAGTTTCTCCAGTAGAGATTTTGAAGTAGATAATCCCGATGACACCGACCGGTTGGACGATGAAACTTTTGCTAATGGGGGCAGGCCGGACGATTTATTTGGCACCGGACAGGATATTGGAGACAGCTCGTTTAGGGAGGAAGATGAAAACGGAAACAGCGCAGATAAAGAGTGGTATAATTTTGATATTCCATGGGATTTGCGCCTGGCATATACCATTACCTATAATAATACACAACGGCAGGACGAAATATCCTCCCAATCGCTTATGTTTAGCTCCAATGTAGAGCTATCGCCCCGATGGCAGGTTGGAGTTTCCAGCGGATACGATTTTACCAACAAAGGGGTTACGTTAACACAGTTACGATTTGAGCGGGATCTGGAGAGTTGGCGCTTATCTTTTAACTGGACTCCCATTGGCGCACGTAATACAGCCTGGTATTTCTTTATTGGGATAAAATCATCGGTACTTAGTGATATTAAATATGACAAACGTAGAGAACCGGATAGGAATTTGTAGATTGGTTAATGGTAAAATTTAAAAAAAATACCTTTTATGAAAAAAATAATAAATACTTCAAACGCTCCTGCTCCTATTGGTCCTTATAACCAAGCTGTTTTAAAAGGGAACATGTTGTATACATCCGGGCAGATAGCACTGCATCCTGAAACGGGAAAACTGGTACTTGACGATATTAAAACCGAAACAGAACAGGTTATGGAGAATATGAAAGCTGTATTAGCTGAAGCCGGAATGACCTTTGAAAACGTGCTAAAAACTTCCATATTTATTAGTGATATGAAAAATTTTGGTCCCATTAACGAAATATATGCCCGTTACTTTAACGAAGCCACTGCCCCAGCCCGCGAAACGGTTGAAGTAGCCAACCTGCCAAAATATGTAAATGTGGAAATCTCCATGATTGCGAGTTTGTAACTAGTTTTCATTTTCTTCTATGGTGCCCTCCTCGTTAAAATCTAACGGAAAAGTATTATCGTCCGGAGTTACTGGCATGTCGCTGGTATCCTGTTCAAGCGTTACTTTTTTATTGAAGAGTTTCGCCATTAATTCTTTAAACGTATCAAAGTCTACCGAGTACGAAACTCCAGCCCCTTGTTCAAAGATTTGTGATTCTCCAATAAACTGAATATTTGCCTGGCGGTTAAAAAAGTTGATCCGCAAGCTTCCGTCCTCATTAACGAGCCATTGCACTTCTACGTCTCCAGCTACGCTACTTTCATTTGCACCTCCTACCGGTACCCCTACTTTACCATTAATTAAAATACGTTCGGTTACATCGGCAGAAAAGGTTAGACCAACCTGACCAGCGGCTTGTTGATTAGGTAACCCGGAAGCAGGGGAATAATCTAACCCTACACTATACTTACTGTTTTTATCTGAAAAAAGTGAATTAACCAGTCCGGAAACACGATCTACCAAGGTACCCGTAAAGGCTCCTGCGCCTCCAAAATCGTCATTTACGAAGGCATCTGAAGCTACCAGAAATAATGCCTGCCGTTCCCGTTGTTCACGGTTTTGTATTTTGTATTCCAGCTCACTCCGAACTGTAGACGTAGTTTTCGGAAATTCAATTCTAAAATCAATTTCAGGTTGTATTAGTTCTCCCTTAAGATCTACCAATACATTTACATCTATTTTACGGTTTACCGTTGGATTATCCAGCAATACTGAAGGGTTTGCTTCCGTTTCATAAATTGCCGTAAGGTTAATTTTTCCTCTCTCGGGATTTCCTTCCCACACAATAAACCCTCCGGGATCAATACCTATTTTCTTTTGTATTAAGCCGCCATACCTAAAATCGAAAATACCGTCCAGCACCGTATATTCCCCCCACATTTTAAATTTTCCGAGGGTATTAATTCTAATTAAGAGGGTTCCTACTCCTCTTCCTGTAAGCTTACTGTTATTTTCCTGATCTACAACCACTTCTACTTCGGCATCGTCGGTAATGTCCAGGTCAAAATTAAGGGTAAGTCCTTTTACATCTTTTTCAACAATAGTTTCGCCTTTTTCCAACGCTTCTTTTTCAGCTGGTGACAAAAAGGTGATAAAGGTGTCTTCGCCTAAGGTTTGCGTGTCGCTTATTGGTATTTTAAAGGAAGTATTAGGCTCTGTAGTTGCAGCAACATCTATGGTTAATTCGTCTACGGGGCCTGCTATGTCTGCTGTTCCACTTATAAAGGCGGTACCGTAATATAGGGCATCTTCGGTTTTTGGGGTATCTAGTGCCAGGAGGTTGTCAGTATCAATATTGAGACCTAATTCCCAATCACCAAAATTAGTGTGGCTGGCAAAGCCGCTTAAGGTTCCCTCGGTATTGTATTTGGTATCGGTAATGCCTGTACTATTAATTGTAAACCTGTTTTTGGTTACCTCTATTTGTGTACCATCGTCTATGTCAAAATCGGTGTTTAAATACGGAATTTTAAGTCCGCTGCCTTCCAGGTTAAAACGCCCTAAAATATCCGGTGATTTATAGTTACCACTCACCCGCGCATTTCCAGAAATAAGTCCCCTTATATCTGTAACTACATCTGCACCAAACGGACTAAATGCCTGCATATTAAATTCATTTAAATCTACGAGTAAGTTTATCCTGGGATTGTCCTGGGAGACATCTATCTCACCACGTGCATTAATAGACTTAACCCCATTGTTGGTAAGGGTGGTATTAATAGTATAATTAGACAGGGATTCATTTCCTTTAATTTCAAGATTTAAATCTCCAAAGGCTATATCGTTAATATCAATGCCATCTATGGTAACTGTAGAATTAGGGTAATACGCGCCATTTTTCTGAAGAAAATTTAATTTTCCATTAATATTTCCTTTTAACCGAAGACTATCTATGGGGGGAACAATATTTCCAATATTTACATCCCTAAATTCTGCTTTTATATCTTTATAGGTAGAATCGCGAAGTACCCCTGCCAGTTGTATGTATTCATTTTCATGGTTTAATACCAGGGAGTCTATTTTTATAGTTGAAAAACTATCATCAAAGGTAACCTTGTTTAAGTTATTGTTATCCTCGTTTAAATACCAGACGTTGTCTTTATAGGTAATATCACTCTTTTTTACCCCAACAACCGATTTGCCTTCTGGGTTAATAGTGTGGTATAATGAGAGGTTAAATAAATCTTCTTTTTCCTCCCCTCCTTTAAATTCTGTCCTAAGAAATAAGGTATCCTTAATGGTTTTATTTATCAGGTTGACATCGGTAAGGTTATAAAACCCGGTATAAACCGAGTCTACCGATATAAAGGCGTTAAATAGAGGATTGTCGTTGTCTACTTGAACATCTACATTTCCTAAGTAATTTTTAAAAGCTATTAATTCCGGAGATTTAAAATCCAGTTGAAACTTAGATTCATCTGAAGCTACGGAGCCTTTAATTTTAGTGTTATCCCCCAACTGAAGTTCAGGCACAAAAACATCTACAATCTTATTGTAAACTTCAAATTCATAATTCAGATATTGGTTGGTAGTGACCTCTGCGGGAATGTAGTTGGTATAGATACTTGCGATACTATTCTGAAATAAATTAGGGATATCTTCCAGTAAAAAGACTCCGGAAATCTTTCCGTTAATAATATCTGGCGATTGTATTTCAATAGTTCGTTCGGGTCCGTCAAAAGAAGAGGTTATCAGAAAGTCATTAAAATAAAAATCTCGTTGGGCAGTCTGGTAAAAGGTTTGGGTAAATTCTATGGTTCCCACGGCATCGTTAATTGTAGTACCTTCCATATCCATCACAACCCGTCCTGCAAATACCGAAACACTATCCCTGGTAAAGAGGTTTAATTTATTAAGCTCGGCATATTCGATATCTGCTTCAAAATCGAATTGATTGTACTCTTTGGAAACATCAACCAACCCATTAAATTCCAATTTAAGATTGGGGTCGTTTATAATTAAATCGCCATCAAAAATAGGATTTTTCAGCAGGCCTTCTACCTCAATATTTGTGTACGTATAGTCCTGAAATGTAAAAGAACTTACCTTTCCTTTTACTTTGGTGTTTAACGTTTCCTGCGAAAACCCGCGACCATCAAAAGTTAAGTTAGCTGTTAACGCTCCAAGAGATGGAGTTCCGGCTATTTTCCCCAGATTAAATTTAGTAACCACAGCACTACCTACATAAGAAGCAGTGTTTGGATTGGTATAATTGTTCATTTCCAGGTCTAGATCTGCCGTACCTAGTGCGGTTGTTACTCCGCTATCTGTTATTAATTTTGTTTGTGTTATCGTAGTATTTCCCCTAAAGGAAACCGGACCTAAGTCTTTTAACTGAGTTGGTAGTACATCGCCAAGAATACGTGGCATAAAACGTCGTAATTCATAGTAGCTTGTATTTATATTATGATTGGTGGCTATAATACTAAAATCTTCTTCGTTTAGTAAATTCTTGACAACGTAGGTACCATAAATTTGATTGCCCCCTGAAATGATTTCAGTTTCAGAAAACGTAAAGTCGTTTAAGGTTCCATTAAAATTACCATCTACCTGAATTAGCTGGTCTGGACCAAATTCATTATACCAGGCATTAATATCGTCTGTAGCAAGGGTTGTTTCATCAAAACTGGCATCTATAGTTACGCCGTTTATAAAATCTCCCAGACCTTTTTCGCCATACGAAAAAATTAAATCTCCTTTTATAATAGATTTTTCCGTTTTTAAGGTTAAACCCTCAAGTTTCATCGCTTCGGCTGTATAGGAAAAATCTGCTTTGGCATCCTTAATCACAAACCCTCTGTCTGCATCCAGAGAAAGAGAGGCCACATTTGCGGTAATGTCTACACCCTCAATTTTAAAATCGTCTGCCTGCAGGTTTACATCTTTTAGAAATAAAATAGTAGGATTTTCCAGGTTTTCATCTACAATCTTAACGGTACTGTTGCTAAGGGATACATCGTTACTAAACATCGTAAAAGGCTTTACAGGCTCTTGGCTTCCGGTATTAAATTTTTCTGAAAACACATAAAGGTTATCAGTTTCTTCGCCTTCGTAGGTTGTTACATATAGCTTTGCATTTTTTAAATCGATATTTCCAAAGCCAAGATCTCCTACAATTAAATTACTGAAATTTACTATGTTGGTTTGCAGTTCTTTTGCGTAAATAAGTGTATCTGCATGGTGGTCGTTAATTAAAACACCTCTAATATCTACTTCACCTTTCCAGTTAAGACCAAGCCTGTCAATATTTATATCGGTTCCATAGCTTTCGTTCAGGCTACTGGTTACTTTTTTTGCGACATAGGTTTGTACCGAAGGAATAGAAAGAATAATAACAATAGTGATAAGGAGCAATACCAAAATCACAAAACCCCTAACTATTATTTTTCTTAATTTTTTGATACGAATCTAATGTTTTATTTTTGGCATTCAATAGATATGCCATAGTTACCGTGAACACTAAAAATTGTTACATCCTAGGAATTGAATCCTCTTGCGACGACACAGCTGCTGCTGTAATAAACAACGGCGTTGTGCTTAGCAATGTTGTAGCAACTCAGCAAATACACACCGAATATGGGGGTGTAGTGCCAGAACTTGCTTCCCGAGCACACCAGCAAAATATTGTTCCTGTGGTGCACCAAGCATTGCGCAGAGCAAATATCGACAAAAATCAGTTACATGCCATAGCATTTACCAGTGGTCCCGGACTCATGGGTTCGCTACTGGTAGGCACCTCATTTTCAAAGTCTTTAGCGCTTGGTCTGGACATTCCTTTAATAGATGTAAACCATATGCAGGCACATATTCTGGCACATTTTATTAAAGCCGAAGGACAAACCCCGCCCAATTTTCCTTTTTTAGCGTTAACCATAAGTGGCGGACATACGCAAATAGTTAAAGTAACCAGCTATTTTGAAATGGAAGTTATTGGTCAAACCATAGACGATGCCGTTGGGGAAGCGTTTGACAAATCGGCTAAAATCCTGGGATTACCCTACCCTGGTGGCCCTTTAATAGATAGTTATGCCCAGCAGGGTAATCCAAAAGCGTATCCGTTTCCAAAACCAAAGGTAGGTCCATTGGACTTCAGCTTTAGCGGCTTAAAAACAGCGGTTCTTTATTTTATTGAAAAAGAAACCGCTAACAATCCCAATTTTATTGTCGAAAATATGGCAGACATTTGTGCGAGCCTCCAACATACTATTGTGAGTTATTTAATGGATAAGCTAAAAAATGCCGTAAAGAAAACCGGCATTAAAGAAATTGCCATAGGCGGCGGAGTGTCAGCAAATAGTGGGATTCGAAAAGCATTAAAAGAGGCAGAAGGCACACACGGATGGATCACACATATTCCAAAATTTGAATATTGTACAGACAATGCTGCCATGATTGCCATTGTGGGAGAATTGAAATACAAACAAGGTATCTTTGCTAAAACAAATGTTGTGGCTAGTGCCCGTTTAAAATTGTAAGTCTACATCTTAAGAGGTTAATCTTGCATACTGTTAACAGATAATTTACAAGGTCTTGTACCTTAACTTTAGTTCCATAAACCATCGTATTAGAGGATACACACAATGACGCAGTCTGAAGAAATAGTAAAACGGCTAAAAGTAGCCATACTTCCCTGGACCTCACATATGACAGAGAAAAAAATGTTTGGAGGATATTGCTTACTTTTTAAAGGTAAGATGTGCATTGGCGAAACCAAAGAACGATTGATGGTACGTGTAAAACCCGATAAAATGCAAGAAACCCTGGCGCTACCCCATGTGACGCCAATGGATTTTACAGGTAAACCCATGAAGGAATCTGTATTTGTAACCCAAGAAGGTTTTAAAACCGAAGCACAATTACAATATTTTATAGAATTAGGAATTGCCCATGCCGAATGGAAATTAAGTCAGTAAATTAAAAATCAGACATATACTTTGAATCTCTTTTACCACCCCAATAGCACCGAAAAAGACACCGTAATTCATTTCGATAAAGAAGAGAGCAGGCATATAGGGAAAGTCCTTAGAATGCAAGTTGGGGACAATTTGCATACTACAAATGGCAGGGGTTTTTTATTTAAAGTAATACTTGAAGTAGTGTCTCCTAAACGTTGTATAGCTAAAATTTTAAAGGTAAGTAAAGAAGACCCGCTCCCCTACCAGCTTCACCTGGCAGTAGCACCTACAAAACTAAACGACCGTT
>PANU01000060.1 GCA_002707745.1 Flavobacteriaceae bacterium | reverse complement strand
TTCCTGCAAGGGTAGAAAGTCCACGCCATACAGCATCTGCACCTACACCGCCTACAGTTTCCGGAGAAATTAAACCAATGACTAAAACTGCAATGGGACCCCCTAAAACAATGCCAATGGTGCCTGTAAAAAACATAATAAGCGCTTTAGGCCCCAAGTTAAAGACCGCTTTTAAGTCCATACTTAGAGTCATTAAAACTAAAGCTGCAGGCAGTAAATAGCGGCTTGCCATATAATACAAACTGGTGCTGCCTTCCACAACCTCGCCACTTTCCTGCACCGTAGTCCATTCTGGGGCAATAAGGCCAACAGAAGTGAAGATGGCAGGAATAAGGTATGCCATAAAGAGTGCGGGAACGATTTTGTAAAATTTTGCCCAGAACCCTTCTTTTATGTGAGAAGTGTAAAAAATAAGCCCCAAAGCTATCATTAACAACCCAAAAACAATGGTGTCGCTAGTAAAGAATGGGGTTGTGTCTTGTATGGTTTCAGTAATAGGATCTTGCATGGTTTTGTAGTTTTCTGCAAAATACATTTTCTATTTCAAATTGTAGAAGTCTCTATTCTGAAATTTTATTTTTTAGGTAATCGGTTGCTCTTTTTTAGCATTTCATGAAGCATCCACTCAATCTGGCCATTGGTACTTCGGAACTCGTCTGTAGCCCATTTTTCAATAGCTTTCATCGTGTTTTCATTTACTCTTAGTGCGAATGCTTTCTTTTTGGACATTGTAAGATGTCTTTTTTAATGATTATTATTTATAAAGGAGGCAATCGTTTCAATCAACTCTGGAATTACAGGGCGTCTTGGTTCATTATACGATTTTTGATTTACCAGATTGTCATCGGTTCCCTTCATTTCTTTTAAGGGGTGATTCATATTTTTAATAAGAACAAACGTGGCATCGGGTTTTGCGTTTTTTAGCACTTCGCCTTCTGAAGCTAATACCTGTAAATCTCTATCGCCAACTACAATTAAAACAGGGATGTCCAGTTTTTTCACTTCAACAGAGGGATCGTATTTCATCCAGCTTTTAATAAATGATTGAAGGCTAGGTCTAAATATAGAAGCCAGTCCCTGACTGTAATTTTGGGTGCTTCCGTTGGCTTCCAATTCGTCAAATGCATTTCTTGCATTGTCCTTTAAGCCTGGTGCATCTTCCGATAGTTGCGCTACAATGGCATCGTCCACACTTCTTCCATACCCGGCAATAGACATAAATCCGTCTACTCCTTCTTGCGCAGCAATTACCCCAACTGTAGCCCCTTGTCCGTGACCAAGCACATACACTTTAGAAAATGCATTGGAACGTTTAAAGTAAGCCACTACATCTTTTGCATCTTTTATGAAATCGTCAAACCGAATACTCTCTTCGTTTATAGTGCGATCTTTCATTTGTTTTATGATTCGCTTATCGTATCTGAATGTAGCAATGCCTTCTTTGTATAACCCTTCAGCTAAAAACTTGAGGTGATTATTGGTCATCATTTGCTGGTTACCATCACGGTCTGTGGGTCCGGAATCGGCAATTAAAATCACCAAAGGCGATTTCGTTTCAGTTTCAGGAGTAAGGATCGTTCCATCAATAAATGGACTTACGCTGATGTCTTTTTGAATAAACTTTGAGTTGTTTTGAGCACAAACAACTACGCTCAGGCTCAGGAATAAAAGGAGCAAACTATTTTTCATACCTATGTTGTTTTTGATGTATAATTTTTTATTACTTGTGATGCTTCGTCGGGATGTTGAGTTCCAACGAGCGTTTTCTTTCCATCTTTAAACACAATCTGTATGCCCATATTGCCTTTTGTATTATAAACTTTGCCGTTTCCTTTCATAGAAAATTTATATCCCCAGCCACCAAACTCACTCAAAGGCTTATATTTTCTGATGTAAACCGCTTCTATTTCTTCCCAGGGTGCCAATTGTAATTTTTTCTGAAATGGTGAAAACCCATAATAAATTCCCTTTTCGTCAATACGGGTTTTTAAGGTGGTAGTAAATAATGCTGCCGAAATTAACCCCAGAATTAAAAAGGGAGGTACTATTCCTATAAAAAAATCAGCAAGGTTTTCTTCTGAAATTGTAGCAATACCATGAAGTATCCCTACAGTTGACACCAGAAACAAACCATAAATAAGTAGGAGTACCCACCACTGATTAAATTTTTGGTTTTCAGTAAATATCCTCATGCCTTGTTTTTTTCCAGTAAAGCGATAAAGCTGGAGCCAGCACCCCCAATTAATTCAATATCCTTTACTGTCCAGCCTTGTCTTGCATGGGTGTTGAGAACATCTTCAAATTTTTGGATGTTTTCTGTCCAGTTAAAGGTAGATTTTAAAACTTTGTATTCTTTCATAATATGTGTTTTTAAGTGTTTAAGGTTCCGGTATTTACCACAGGAGCGGCATCTTTGTCACTACATAAAATAACCATTAAATTACTTACCATAGCAGCTTTACGTTCTTCGTCCAGCGTGATAATTTCTTTTCTGCTCAGTTCAGCTAAAGCCATTTCTACCATGCTTACAGCGCCTTCTACAATTTTATGGCGAGCAGCTACAATGGCAGTTGCCTGTTGTCTTCTTAACATAGCACTTGCAATTTCATTGGCGTAAGCTAAATAGCCAATTCGAGATTCTAATACCTCAATGCCGGCAATATTTAAACGATCTTCCAGTTCCCTTTCTAATGCTACATTAACTTCACTCATACTGGAACGAAGGGTAATATCTTCATCGGTTCCTTCGTCTGCAAAGTTGTCATATGGGTATTTACTGGCTAATTCTCTTACGGCAGCATCGGTTTGTATACGGACAAAGTTTTCATAGTTATCTACATCAAACGCTGCCTTGTGCGTGTCCTGTACTCTCCACACTAAAATAGTACTAATAATTATTGGGTTTCCAAGCTTGTCATTTACTTTTAAGCGCTCACTATCGAAGTTTCTGGCACGCAATGAGATTTTTTGTTTGCTATAAAAAGGGTTTACCCAAAATAACCCGTTCTTTTTTATGGTGCCAATATATTTTCCGAAAAGCAACAAAACCCTGGAACCATTTGGATTTACCAATACAAACCCAGGTAAAATAAATAAGGAAAGAAAGATGAGTGCGCCAAACCATGGAGAACGCAAGATAAAAATAGCCGCAATACTGCCAATAAACAGGAGCAAAAACACAAACAGCATTAGATAGCCGCTAGAGGGTGTTGAAATTTTTTCGTTTGACATAATGATAAGTTTAAATTGATATTAAAATGATATTAAACAAATATAGGATTTTTATGGGAATTACATACTACTTTACACTAAAAATGCTAAAATTTAGCAAATCATTGCTTCTAGATGAAACTTTTAGTATATCTTCACGTCTAAGTTATAGAGACAATAAAGTAGTTATTATTAGAGTTCTTGCAGTAGATGCTGTAGTCTAAGCTATAGTTAAATCTTATAACGGACTTAATAAGGATAATAAATATATATATTTGTTTGAATAAATATTGGTACAACTATTGTAGTTTTGTATCATACAATAACAACTTACATACTTTTGTATTATGTTTAAGAAAAATAGAAATCAGGTAAAATCTCATAAAGAGAACACGCCCCTTAGAAGTAAGGGAGATCGACTTGGATGGGTTTCTTTAAAAGAAGCTAAATCTGTTAGTCTTAGTAGTGTTTTGGCTGAAGGAGAAGTTGTAAGAGTAGATAGATACTCTACGCCCTTGCTTGTGCCTTAATGTTAATAATAACAGAAGGTTATCCTATTAAATTTATTCAAACTCATCCAGTTAAAGATAACTCATGCCATCTTAAGAGTTATGTTTTCAAATTCTTTTCTACAAATTTAAAACTGCATTACATTGTAAGAGCGGAATATCATAAATATGATTTTTTTGCAATAAAATTCTATGCAAAAAAAGATAGAGGAAGTGATAGGAAATACTTTAATATTTTAAATAAAGGAGATGTAGCTAATATTTTAGTCACATGTGCTAAAGTGATACCTTTAATCTTACAAAAGTTTCCTAATGCTTCTTTTGGATTTATAGGGTCAAGGACTATTGATATAAATAGTAATAAAATAGAAAGCTATACAAATAATCAGCGTTATAGAATATATAAACACCATTTACCACAACTTATCGGACTTGAGACATTTCAGCATATTTCATATCAAACAGCGAGTTCCTATGGCTTAATTAATAAAAACATAGAAGATATATCGAAACATGAAAGCCTTATAAAGGCCATGATTATTAATACCTACAATGATATATTGGAAATAGACTAACTTTCATTTTTAGGGTTATGGCCTAATGCTATATTTAAATTTTTATTAAAATTTGACATTCCCTCTTCTTTCTTATTTTCTAATTCCTCAAAGGTTTCGGGGAAATTTAACTCTATAGTCTGTCCGTAAACAGGATAAGCCTTATTTACCATCTTTTTGAATATATCCCAATCATAACCACTTGCTCTGCCTAATGCTATAACACCTGCTAAATGGTCTTTTAAAATAGGGTGTCCAAAGTCTCTAGTTAAATGTTGGTGATGCTTCTTTTTTCGGTTACCATTTACTTTAGGATTAACCTTTCGTAATTCTCCTACTAATGCAGGTGAAATTCTAGAGTATACTAAGTCATTTATGTAATGACCTACAACCCCTGGCTTTTTTGTAGTAGTACCCCAATTCCAACCTTTCATAATAAAAATCATTTCAAAAAATTCATCTTGAAAAGTCTTAACCCATTTTACCGCCTCTTCTTGAAGAGCCTTAGCGAGAAATTTCTGCAAAGTATCTTTTGCTCTATCTTTTGCAAATTGATACCCTGTAGCCTCGTCAACTAAGGCAATTATACTGGTTTTTGCTAAAGTCTTTAAAAGTATATAGGCACGCCTAGCGGTTTCTTTTTGGCTCTCGTGAATTTCTCCGCTTTTTTCAAGGTCTAACCATACCTCACAAATATCCACTAGCTTAGTCGCTTCAATTCCGTGTGCGGTATTACCGTTTGTTGTTTTGTAGACTATTGGATTTAATATGGCCTCACGCAAATCGCTTGATATATAAGGGACGACGTTCTGTGCGCTTATCCAACGGGGTAAATTGGCCTCGCCTCTTTTTGAACCACCTTGCGAGCGTCCTAATGCTTTTACTACCTCTGTCTGACTAAGCACTCGTGTTCTGTTTTCGTCATCTAGAACAGCACTGTCAATCATGTAGTTTTCGCCAATCTCTAATTGGCCGTCGTATAACGCTTCTAATATATTAGCCATTAATCAATTCTTTATAAGTTAATCTATTCCCTGACTGTGATAAAAATAAATTAAATCTGTCAGCTTCTTTAAAATCTCTTGAATTATATCTAAATACAAATTCATCTACATAAAAATGTAGGTGCTTTCTACTTGTGAAGTGGTAAACTCCAAAGATACCACGCTTTAGGATTGCCCAAAAACTTTCAATAGTGTTTGTGTGAACACGTCCACGTACATATTCTTTTTTACCGTGCATAACCGCCTTATGGTCATATACTCTATGTAGTCCTCTGTAAACAGTTAATTCGTCACTATAAATCGTAGCATCTTTACTAATATTATGGTCAATTTGTGGAAGTAGAGCAGATGCAGAACCGTTACCCACGTGCTTTGCTCTTAATTCGCCGTCACGTTGAACCATTCCCATAACTACTGACTTTCTTAATCTGTCTTTAGTTCCGAAACTCTTATCTTTTTGAATTGCATTTTTACGGTTCTTAGCCTTACCACCTACATAAGTTTCATCTATTTCAACTTCGCCTGTTAGTTGGTCATCTTCGCTATGGTCAATCCCGAAACAGTTTCTAATACGTTGCAACATAAACCAACCCGTTTTTTGAGTTACTCCAATGTCTTTACTTAATTGAATTGAAGAGATACCTTTTTTGTGAGAAGTCACTAACCAAATAGCAACGAACCACTTTTGAAGGTCTACTTTAGTATTGTCGAATAATGTATTTGTCTTAACATTGAAATACTTTCCTGTCTCTTTGCATTTGTAGCGATTACCTTTACAGTCATACACCTTAGAGTCAGTATTAAAAGGACTTACTGCATTTCCATTCCATCTAATAGCCTCTAAATGGTTAATGCAATCCTGTTCCGTTGGAAAGGTTCTAATTATTTCTAAAATTGAATTGAAGTCCTTGTTAATCATAGTATTGCTAATTGATAAACAAAGATAAGTAGTTTACTACACTAAACCTAATTTATTTGGTGTAAAATTGTATATAATTCCGATTTTTATTTTAATTTTTACAAAATAATTTAACAATACCTTCAAATGAGTAATAGTATCTTTGCGCTAAACAACATTAATATGTTACGATTTTTAATTGCAATATTATTTTTTACCTGTAGTACTCAGTTTGCTTTAGCTACAGAAGACTGGGGGAGGACAGGGCATAGAGCGACTGGAGAAATTGCAGAAAAACACCTTTCAAAAAAAGCTAAAAAAGCAATTGACAAACTTTTACAGGGAGCCTCACTAGCTTTGGTTTCCAATTATGGTGATGCTATTAAAAGTGATAGTGCTTATAGAAAATATGGACCATGGCACTATGTAAACTTTCCATTTAACAGTACGTATGAAGCAACAGAAAAAAGTGAAAAGGGAGATCTTTACGTTGCCATTAATTCCTGTGTTTCAGTTTTAAAAGACAAAAATGCTACCCAGGAGGAAAAAGTATTTTATTTAAAAATGTTAATACACTTTATGGGAGACTTGCACCAACCCTTACATGTTGGGCTGGCTGAAGATAAGGGAGGAAACGATTTTCAGGTGCGGTGGTTTAACAAAGGCACCAATTTGCATACTGTCTGGGATAGTAAAATGCTGGATAGTTATAAAATGTCCTATACAGAACTTGCTAAAAATACCACGCAATTATCTAAGAAAGAGCTTAAAACAATACAACAAGGCACAGTAAAAGACTGGATGTATGAAAGCCGTGCGTTGTGTAAAACAATTTATGCTACAACTCAAGTGGGCGATAAACTAGGCTATCGTTACATGTACGATTATGTAGATATAGCTCGTATGCAGCTGCAAAAGGGGGGGATTCGGTTAGCTGTTTTACTTAATGAAATTTTTGCGTAGTAACTTTAAGGAAAATTCAGGTAAACCTATTTGATATTCCTAAACGTAAGGTTAATGCGTGGAGAAATCTTTTTTCTGGTTTTAGGAATCTGGTGCTGCCAGAAGTGTTGCGTGCTCCCTTTCATAAGTATAAGGCTTCCGTTGGGCAGGGCAATATTGTGACGTAGTGTTTTATTTGTTTTGTTTCTAAGCTGAAATATTCTGGTTGCTCCTAAACTCAAAGAGGCTATCACCGGATTCTTACCCAGTTCTTTTTCGTCATCACTATGCCATCCATTGCTGTCACTGCCATCCCGGTATAAATTTAAAAGTACTACATTAAAAATTGTCTGGTGTACCTCTTCAATTTTATTCTTTATTTCAAGCAAAGCTGGTGTAAAAGGTGAGGGATGCATTGTAATGTTTGAGTACGTATAGCTTTTATTTTTTGCTCCGTACAATGCTGTTAATCTGGGTTGTTTGTATGTTTTTCCGAAGACAGTAATTGTATCCTGTTGCCACTTTGTTTCCTGCTGAAATATAGTAAAATAGTGTTCGGCTTCTCTTACCGATAAGAAATCAGGAATATAAGAGATATCGGCATTTGGAAGGTGAATATGCTGTTCTTTTTGAAATTTACTTGAAGAAAATAAATCCATGTTAACTGTATAAATATGCCCAATACATTAAGACAAATTGTAAAGGTAACCGAAGTATTAAAATCCATTTTGGTAGCTTCATTGCAGCTTTTTCATTTTGAAGCATATAAATATGAACAGGTATAAATGCCACCAGCATAGCAATAATACTCCAGGCAGCAATGGTTTGTGTTTCTGGATTTAGGAGTAAAAAGCCTGCAATCATTTCGGTAATACCACTTACAGCAACCAAAGTACTGGGCGCTGGTAAATACGGCGGAATAATATGCTTGTACATTTTTGGTTTTTGAAAATGAAACATGCCAGCAATTATAAAAAGGACTCCTAATAGGTATTGATGCCAGGGTAACATTATTTTTTTGGTTTTTGGAGGGTGTCGTTTTGTGCTTTTAGTATAGAATCCAGAGAGGGGGCGCCATCACCAATTCCATCATCTGCTTCAACAGGTATCATCGTATCATCTGTTTTTTGTTGATTTCGGCAGCTTATAGTGGCTATAGCAATAAGTACTATGAAATATACTTTTTTCATTTTACAAAAATACTTGTTTGTAATAGAAAAACCCCAACAATTTCTCGAAGGGGTTTATTCTTTTTAATTTAGATGTATAAAAGTTATTCTTTTATAATCTGTTTGGTTATTTGTCCGTCTTCTGTTACAATTAGCAATAAATAGCTGGCGGTTGCTAACTCTGAAATTTCCAAACGCTGATTAATGCTATTGTTCATTGCAAATGTTTTTACCAATCTTCCTGCAAGGTCATAAACCTGAACCGCTTCTATCTCGATATTGGCAGGGTTTGAAACCATTACAAAATCCTTTGCGGGATTTGGATACAAAGCTAGTGTAGCCAGATCTGCTGCAGTTGGTGTTCCTAAAGTGCCTTCAATGGTTAGTGCGAAAAAGCAAGTGTCTTCGTTTCCTGAAGGGTCGGTTGCTATAAAACTAATATTATAAGCTCCTGCCTCCAGTATTGTACCTGCCGGAGGAAACTGTTCTATAGTTGTAAAGTTAATACAGTTATCTTCTGCAAATACTTCACCCGACGCAACATAATCAGGCAGTGTATAAGGTGTATTTCCTTCAGGAATTACCTGATCGTCCGGACAGAAAATTTCAGGATCCAGGGAGTCTACCACGTGTACAAAAGCTGTACAGGAATCTGTAACTCCATTAGGATTGGTAACTGTTAATACAACTTGTATAGGGTCTCCAATGTCACTACAATCAAAAGTATCTAAATCCACTGAAAATGTTCCCGTACATCCCAAACCTAAAGAACCTCCGTTAAGTGCTTCAGCTTGCAGGGTAGCGGTTCCATCTTCTAATAGGGGTATTGTGATGTTCTGGCATACTGCAACAGGAGGGGATGCGGTTTCTTCAACAGTAACAACTGCTGTACAGGTACTTACATTTCCATTTTCATCAGTCACTGTTAAAATTACGTCATTGTCTCCTAAGTTGCTACAATCAAAAGAGTCTATATCAAGGGAGAGACTTTGAATTCCACAGGCATCATTACTGCCGTTGTCTATATCTATAGGGTCAATTTCTACTTCACCTTCTTCCAGTGTTATTGTTATATTCTGGCAAATTGCAATGGGTGCAATATTATCCTGAACGGTTACTAAGGCTACACAGCTGGAAGTATTTCCAGAATCGTCGGTTACTAATAAGGTGACTTGATTTACACCCACGTCAGAACAATCGAACTCAGTCTGGCTTAAGCTAATACTGTTAACTCCGCAATTGTCTGAAGTTCCACCATCTATATTTCCAGTTGTAATAGACGCCATTCCCATAGCATCTAATTCTATTGTAATATTTAAACAAGAAGTTACGGGTGGCGTTGTGTCTTCTACAATTACATTGAAATTACAAGAAGTGCTGTTAGTTCCATCTGTTGCTTCAAGAGTGATCGCGGTAGTACCAATAGCTACAATTGTTCCTGGAGCAGGTGTTTGTGTAAGGGTAACGGTTCCACAATTGTCTGTAGCTGTTGCTAAATTTGTGTAATCTGGAATAGTAAACATACAGTTGGGGCCTACACTCTCATTCTGGTTTACAGGACAGCTTAGTGCAGGGGCAGTTGTATCAGTAAGTATTACATCAAAATTGCAACTATCGCTATTAGTACCCGCATCTGTTGCTGTTATCGTTATTGTAGTAGTGCCGGTTATAGTGCTCCCCGGAGCTGGTGTTTGAGTGATGGTTGGATTTGGATCGCAGCTGTCGGTTGCGCTGGCCAAGCCGGTATAATCAGGTAAAATAAATGAACAATTTGCATTAAAACTTTCATTTTGATCTCCTGGACAGCTTACAGTTGGAGCTTCATTATCTTCTACAGTTACAGTATACTGGCATGTAGCCGTTTCGTTAGGGGCCGTGTCATTTGTGGCTGTAAACTCTATAATAGTAGTCCCTAATGGAAAAGGCCCTGGTGATGGTGGTCCCATAGTTTGCACTACAGTTACTGTTCCTCCTTCGGGGTCGGTTGCAGTAGGCGGTATAAAAGAATAGGAGGCCTCACAAGTTCCTGGATCGGTACTTATAGTAACGTTTGCGGGGCAGGTAATTTCGGGAGGATTATTTCCTCCAATTAAACTTTCAAGGTATACGAGTAGGTTTGCTGTAAAATTCTGTGCTTCAATTAAAGGTGTGTGAAAATTATTGGTAGTCATCCCTCCTAATATTACATGACCGCTACCAAAAGGTTTCTCGGTAAGCATTGTTTCAGTTGGATTGCCATCTTCAACCAGAATGTCACTAAATCCTGTTCCGGTTATGTTTGAATGGCTATAAAAATTACCACTCATTGTTAAGCTTGTTGGTAAAAAAGGGCCAAGGATTACAGGATGTAATGGGTCTGGTGCAACTACATTGCTTGCTCCCGAAACATTAGGATCATTATAAACTAAGGTTGATCCTCCAAATCCAAAATTTATATTGCCTCCTTCATTTGGCGCCGAATTAAGTAATAATACGCCCCCACCGTTAACCCAGTTTTCAATAGTAGCTAGGTTGGCCAGCAGGAAAGTATTTAACTCTATCGCATTAAAATCACTACCATCAATGAAAGCCAAACGGGAAGCAGGTGCAAAAACTACAGCTGGATCTAAGGTTTCAAAAAATACTTCAGTCCAGTTTCCAGCTCCAAAAGCCTGATTCATTGCGTTTTGATTTGCAGTCTGACCCCAAGCATTACCTCCTATTGCACGAACATAAAAAGTATCTCCCGCTGGTAAGGCATTATACTGCGGATTCCCAGGTGTAGCTTCTGGGAAAGTTTGTTGGATGAGGTCATTCCCGCCACATTCCGGTAGAGAATAGTTTGTTGAGTTACATTGTGCTTGGGTACTCTGAGAAATTAAAAGAATTGTAAGAAAATACCCAAGATAGAGTAATTTTTTTTTCATAATAAATTTTATTTATGTTACGGTAAAAGCTAATTTTTTATTAAAATCGAATAAATATACATAAAAGATGTGAAGGTACATTTAAATTATTATTGAAAATAACTTATAATGCAACACTATCACTTTTTTATTTAGGATGCTATGTATCTCTTATAATGCCTTTTGCTAATTAATTTATGTTGAAATAGTAATTATTTTATATACAAAGAAAAGCCCCTTCCGGTTTTGGAAGGGGCTTTATTTTTAAGCAGTTAATTTGCTATAAAAAGATTACTCTTTAATCAAGCGTTTTACTACACTGGCATTTTCAGCCTCTATTTGTACAATGTACACTCCAGAAGCAAGTTGTGAGATATCTATTGTTTTCTCACCCTGCATTCCGGTTAGGTCTATGGTATTAACCAGTTTTCCGTTTACATCAAACATCTGTGCTTTGTCAAGCAGGATGTTGGTGTTGTTGGAAAGGATTACCTGATTGTTTGCCGGGTTAGGGTAGAGTACAAGCCCTGAATCCAGAGCACTGTCCTGAACACCTAATATGCTCTCCACGGTAAGTTCAAAAGTACAAGTACCTTCGTTTCCATACTCGTCGAACGCGCTTAGGGTTACGGTATATACACCATCACCTATAAACGATCCTGCTGCCGGATCCTGTGCAAATACCGTTACTGGATCTGTACAGTTATCGGTTGCAGAGGCAAGGCCATCGGCAAAATAATCTGGTACTTCGTACAACAGATTGTCTCCTCCTGGATCTACGGTCATATCTGCCGGACAGGTAACTTCTGGTCCTAACAGGTCTACCACAGTTACTGTAGTAGTACAGGAGGCCAGGTTGCCACTTGGATCACTTACAAAAATAGTTACTTCTTGTGGTGTTCCTATGTCGTCACAACTAAAGTCGTCCATACTCACTGCAGAAATTTCAATACCACAGGCTTCGATAGTGTTATCGAAATCTATTGCATCCAGTGGGTCCAGCATAACGGTTCCGTCAGGACCTACTTCTACAGTTACATCCTGACATACCAGGACTGGGTCTATGTTGTCTATCACGGTTACTGAAGCTGTACACATAGCAGTGTTGCCACCAATATCTGTTACAATGATGTCTACAG
>PANU01000059.1 GCA_002707745.1 Flavobacteriaceae bacterium | reverse complement strand
TTTTTGGAAAATCTTCGGTGCTTACCGTAAACAAAAGTTCATAATCTTCACCACCACTTAGTGCGATTGTGGTACTATCCATATTAAATTCTTCACAGGTTGAAATTACCTGCGGATCTAATGGTATTTTGTCTTCATATAAGTTACACCCAACTTGAGAACTTTTACAAATATGAATAATCTCACTGGAGAGCCCGTCGCTAATATCTATCATAGAAGTGGGCTGCACCCCTAATTCGGCCAACAATACCGGAATATCTTTTCTGGCTTCAGGTTTTAGCTGCCTTTCAATTAAATAGGTGTATTTTTCTAAATCGGGCTGTGCATTCGGGTTTACCTTAAAAACCTGTCGTTCACGTTCCAATATCTGAAGTCCCAGGTATGCCGCACCTAAGTCTCCCGAAACAACCAGCAAATCATTTTCTTTCGCCCCGTTTCGGTAGGTAATATTTTTTGGATCTGCTTCACCAATTGCGGTCACACTAATAATTAATCCGGAAGTTGAAGAAGTAGTATCTCCGCCAATTACATCTATTTTATACAAATTGGCTGCTGTTTGAATTCCGGCATACAACTCTTCCATAGCCTCTACTGGAAAACGATTTGAAACTGCTACTGAAACAGTAATTTGTTTGGCTGTGGCATTCATAGCATACACATCGGAAAGGTTTACCATAACCGCCTTATAGCCCAAATGCTTTAAAGGCATGTAGGAAAGATCGAAATGAACCCCTTCCACCAGCATATCTGTAGTAACCACTAATTGCTTGGACGCTGCAGGACTAATTACAGCAGCATCGTCACCAATTCCTTTTACAGTGGTTTTATGCTGAATTTTAAAATGCTTGGTAAGGTGGTCAATAAGTCCAAACTCACCTAAGGAGGCAATAGGGGTAGTTGCATTATCTTTATTTTCAAACATAGAAGTAGCTTTCAGTATTAAAATGCAAAAATACGGCTTCATTTATAAACCACGACTGCAATTGGTTGTATTTTAAGATAAGTAGAAGTACATTAGAGCGTTCTTAAAAACACCCCCTATGAAAAAGTTTCTTTTACTCCTTGGCATTATCCCTTGTTTTATAATGTGTAGTGACGATGACGAAGGAACTGCAACAGTTCCAGAGCCCGTGCAGGAAGATCCAATGCAGGAACCTCCGCCCCCTCCAGCAAATGCAACCTTTCCTGCTCCCTGTGTAGACGGACTTGCAGCCGGAACATACGACTGTAATAATATAGACCTTATTTATAAGTTTAATTTGAACCAACTGGATGCAAACAGCGGAAACGACTGTTGGGGCTGGACCGACCCCACCAACGGAAGGGAATATGCACTTATGGGTTTAGATAACGGAACAGCTTTTATTGACATTTCGGATCCTTCGGCTCCAGTATACTTAGGCAAACTTCCTACTGAAACTGTCTCCAGTAGCTGGAGAGACATAAAAGTATATAAAGACCATGCCTTTGTTGTAAGTGAAGCTGCAGGACATGGCATGCAAGTATTTGACCTTACAAAATTAAGGAGTGTCACCACACCTCCTGCTACTTTTAATACCGATGCTGTATACACCGAATTTGGAAAAGCCCATAATATTGTAATTAATGAAGCTACAGGTTTTGCGTATGTCGTAGGAACATCAACCTTTGATGGAGGCCCCCATATTATTAACATACAGAATCCAAAAAATCCAGAGTTTGTAGGCGGATATAGTCTTGGAGATTACAGCCATGATGCACAAGTGGTAGTATACGCAGGTCCCGATGCAGCCTACCAAGGCAAGGAGTTATTAATTGGAAGTAACGCCAATAAAATTGTAATTGTAGATATTACCGATAAGGTAAGCCCTGTAGAAATTGCCACCATCACCTATCCCCAAACCGGATATACTCACCAGGGCTGGTTTACTGAAGACCACCGCTATTTTATTCTTGGAGATGAAACAGACGAACTTAATTTTGGATTAAATTCCAGAACGTTGGTATTCGATTTTTCAGACCTGGAAAACCCGACGCTCTATTCTGAATATTTTGGTCCTACTACTGCCATAGATCACAACGGATACGTACATGGCAATTCGTATTATATGGCAAATTATTCAGCTGGACTACGTATTTTAGATATTAATGAAGGCATCTTACAGGAAACAGCCTTTTTTGACAGTTTCCCATCCAACAATAATGCTTCATTTAACGGCGCCTGGAGTGTATTTCCATATTTTGAAAGCGGACACATTATTATAAGCGATATTGATTCGGGATTTTACTTAGTCAAACCGAAATATTGATATATTTGCAACTTTAGACATTAAAACCATCTCATTTTTGATAAAAATTTAACTTTTTTTCAATTTTGATGCACAATTTATGTTTTACTGCATCGTTAAAAAAACACAAAATAATTCTAATCAACTTACAAGATTACTTATGAAACACGTATTACTCCCTCTTTTTTTCTTTTTTTCAGTTGTAACCTATGCTCAAACACCTTGTACAGGTGGTTCGGCAGGTCCGTACCCATGTAGTGGGTATAATCTTCAAAGCTCAATTAGCCTTAACACCATGAATGCTGGTGCCGGAAACGACTCCTGGGGCTGGACAGATCCAACTACTGGTAAAGAATATGCTATTGTGGGACTAGACAACGGAACAACCTTTATAGACATTAGCAACCCTACAAACCCAATTTATTTGGGAAAACTTCCCACCCACACAAGTTCAAGCACCTGGAGAGATGTAAAAGTATATAACAACCACGCCTTTGTCGTAAGCGAAGCTGGCGGACATGGAATGCAGGTTTTTGACCTTACACGATTAAGAAATGTCCCTTCTCCCCCAACAACTTTTACGGAAGATGCGCATTTTGATGGTTTTGGAAGCGCACACAATATTGTAATAAATGAAGATACCGGTTATGCGTATCCCGTAGGAGCAAACAATTTTGACGGCGGTCCTATCTTTATTAATATCCAGGATCCTTTAAACCCAGTACAGGAAGGTGGATACAGCATGGATTCTTACAGCCACGACGCACAAATTATCACCTATTGTGGTCCGGACTCAGATTATACAGGCAGAGAAATTTTAATTGGTAGTAACGAAAATGAAATTATTGTTGCAGACATTACAGATAAAGCTAATCCTGTTCCAATTGACCGCATATCATACTCTAATGTAGCCTACACACACCAGGGATGGTTTACCGAAGATCAGCGTTATTTTATTCTGGGAGATGAGTTAGACGAGCAAAATGTTGGGTTTGATACCCGTACTCTGGTTTTTGATTTTAACGACTTAGACAACTTGGAATTTCATTTTACTTATACAGGTCCTACTGCAGCAATAGACCACAACGGTTATACCAAAGGAACTAAATTTTACATGGCAAGCTATCGCGCCGGAATGCGTGTTTTGGATGTATCGGATATCGCTAATGGCACCATGACTGAAGAAGGTTTTTTCGATTCTTATCCAAATAATAACAACGCAAGTTTTAGCGGTGCCTGGAGCGTTTATCCCTATTTTGAAAGTGGAAATATTGTTATAAGTGATATGCAAAGAGGATTTCTTTTAGTAACAGCAGCTGCAAATGACACTACGCCGCCTACCGCAGTATGTGGAACCGCAACTGTTGCTATAGGTGAAAATGGTATTGGAACTTTAAATCCAGCCGATTTGGATGGAGGCTCTACCGATAATGCCGGAGACACTTACTTTTTGGTTTGTGATAAGTTTTTTGATTGTTCAGATCTTGGAGAAATAACAGTAGAGCTTGAAGTGTATGACGATTTTGGAAATCGTGATTTTTGCACAGGTACGGTTACGGTTATTGATGCTTTAGCACCATCTCTTAACTGTCCTACAAATGTTGAGGTAGCTTTCGATGCCGGACAAAATTTTTACACCTTACCAGATTATGTCACTGCCGGAGATGTTTCTGCCAGCGATAACTGTACAACCGGATTAACAATCTCACAAGATCCTATTGCTGGAACTCAATTACCACAAGGAAATCATTTTATTACTTTTGAAAGTACCGATGCTTCAGGAAACACCGGATCATGTACGTTTCAGGTTGCTGTAGAAGCGCCCTTAGGAGTTGAAGAAAATAATCTAAACAACGGTTTGGCTTTGTTTCCTAACCCTACAAGTGATGTGGTTACCATTTCATCGAAAAATGCCACGATTACCTCTATTCAAATAGTAGATATGCTTGGAAAGCAACTATGGGTTGCACAAAACTTAGATGTACAATCAAAAACAATCGATTTTTCTGAATTTTCTAACGGAATCTATTTTGTAGTTATAAACAATCAGGTTTCTAAAAAGATTATCAAAAAGTAGTAAGCCATACTGGTTTCCTACGACAATAAAGTTAAGATAGTGTTAATTGTTATATAAATTACTTTCAATTAGCACTTTTTGGCTACTTTTAGTGCCAAACTACCATACTATGAAATCAATATTATTTGCCCTTTTTTTAAGCCTTACAGCGGTAACCTACGCACAAACTCCTTGTACCGGAAATACTGCCAACGGGTTCCCCTGTGAAAATTTCAACCTACAATCAAGAATTACTCCAGGGCAAATGGATGCAAGTTTCGCAAACGATTCATGGGGATGGATAGATCCGGTTAACGGCAAGGAATACGCGTTAATTGGTTTAAATAACGGCACAGCATTTATTGATATTTCTGACCCCGTAAACCCAGTGTATGTAGGAAAATTACCAACACACAACGGTTTTATTGATGGAGGACAAGTGTGGAGAGACTTAAAAGTATACAACAACCACGTTTTTGTGGTAAGTGAAATTGACAATCATGGAATGCAGGTTTTTGACCTAACAAGACTAAGAGATGCGACCAACGTACCAGAAGTCTTTACCGAAGACGCACATTTTGATGGTTTTGGCAGTGCACACAATATTGTAATTAATGAAGAAACAGGCTTTGCCTACGGCGTTGGAGCTACTACTTTTAGTGGAGGCATTCATTTTGTAAACATACAAGATCCAACCAACCCGATAAGTGCAGGTGGATATGCAGCAGATGGGTATACACACGATGCACAGGTACTAATTTATGACGGTCCAGATACAGATCACACTGGAAAAGAAATTTTTATTGGAAGCAATGGAGATTTTGGTCCAGATAACAAAATTGTAGTCATTGATGTTTCAGATAAAAACAACCCACAAACCATTTCAGAAATGGCATACCCAAATATGAGTTATGCACACCAGGGATGGTTTACAGAAGACAAAAATTATTTTCTGTTAGGCGACGAAATAGATGAACAGGACTCAGGTTTTAACACCAGAACAATTATATTCGACGTATCAGATTTAGACAATCCAGCTGTTTATTTTGAATATTTTGGTACAACGGCAGCTATTGACCATAATGGATACGTTGTGGACAATAAATTTTACATGGCCGCATACAATGCAGGCCTTAGAGTGCTGGACATAAGTGACATTGCCAATCAAAACATCTCAGAATATGGGTACTTTGACACCTTTCCAGACAACAATCAGGCTGGTTTTAGTGGCGCCTGGAATGTATATCCTTTTTTCCCAAGCAGAAATATTGTAATTAGTGGTGACGCTGGGTTTACCCTTGTCCTGGACCCAACAGAGCTTTCGGTTACCGAACAACAAACTGGTGCTTTCGCTATTTTTCCCAACCCTGCAAAAGACACCTTCACTGTTACCTCCTCAAAAACTCCAATTACCAAGGTTGAAATTTTCAACTTATTAGGACAGCAAGTATATCAAACAGAAGTTGCAAACCAAACCAGCACCCAAATAGCCATTAACAATCTAACAACAGGAATGTACATGGTAAAAGTTAACAACAGTACAAGTCAAAAATTAATAGTTAAATAATATATGCCTCTATTTAAAAATTACATATTCCCTCTGTTTTTCCTCTCATGTATTGCGTTTACGTCGTGTAGTGATGATGAAACTCCAATGGATGACACCCAACAAGACGACGACACTAACGATGATGACGACCCTATTGAACTAAGCCTTGAAATTGTTTTTGCAAAAAATTTAGGCGGAAGTGATATAGACGATGCCGCTGCCGTAGTTCTTGCCAACGATGGCGGGTATGTAATTGCAGGCTCCACAAAGAGTACAGACGGGGACATTACTGATAAAACTACGAACGACACAGACGTATGGATCGTTAAAACCGATGCCCAGGGAAACATACAATGGAGCAAAACCTACGGAGGATCGGATGATGAGAAGGCTACTGGCATCCAAAAAACAACTGATGGCGGCTATGTAATTTCCGCTTACACCAGAAGCTCAGATGGCGACATTACCTCTGGTCATGCTGGATTTAACGATGTATGGATTCTTAAAATATCTGGCATAGGTGACTTACAATGGGAAAAAACCTATGGGTATTCTGGTAACGACCTTGCATATAAAGTAATACAAACCTCGGACAATGGATTTTTATTAGCAGGCGTGCTGGATGTGAGTGCCAGCAATGGCGAAGGAAATGTAGGCCGCTCCAGCGGTAGCCATGCCGGAGGAGATTACTGGGTTCTGAAACTAAATGCAAACGGAATTAGAGAATGGAGCCGTTATTATGGCGGAAGTTTTACAGATACAGCATATGACGCAGTAGAAACTGCAACTGGCGGATACCTTATTGCCGGAACTTCCGACAGTCAAGATGTAGATATTACAGGAAATATTGGCGAATACGATTACTGGATCTTAAACATAAACAGCAACGGAGATATTATTTGGAAGAAAAACTTTGGTGGCAACGAAATAGATCTTGTATACGTATTGACCAAAACTAATGACGGTAACTATTTGCTGGTGGGAGATACTAGAAGTGCTGATGGAGACGTTACTAATTTAATAGGAAATGCCGATGTGTGGGCAGTAAAAATAAACGAATCGGGTACAGTTTTATGGGCTAAAAATTATGGAGACACTCAATTTGAATCTGCACGCGATGTAGTTGCACTTTCAGATGGTAGTTTTGCCATTGCAGCCTCTAGCCGAAGTAACGACGTTAATCTAAACAACAACTATGGTGTAAACGATGCCTGGCTTTTACGTATTGATGCCAACGGAAATTTCCTTGGACAAAAAAATATGGGCGGTAGCGGTCTTGATTTTGGTGAAGGCATCACACAAACAGCAGATGCTAAAATTATTATAGCAGGAAGTACCGAAAGTTCAGATGGGGACTTTACCTCAACAAAAGGAGGCAAAGATGTATTATTAATTAAGATTGAATAAACAAATGAATAAAATTGCCCTATTATGTATTACTGCAAGTTTACTGTTTGCTTGTAATAGTGACGACGATAACAACATCGACACAGAATCTGACCCGGTAAGTGTAGCTTTTCAGTTTACGCAAAATTGGGATGGAAATGAAATCCAGAATGCAGATTACGAAACAACTACCTACACAACCGAAAACGGTACAAATTTAAAGTTGTCAAAATTAAATTACCTTATCTCAGACATTACTTTTACCGCTCAGGATGGTACCGTGTACGATGCTAGTGACTATAATTTGATTACCGCCCGAACAGGAGGAAATGCAGATTTTACCCCTGGCATCGAAATTCCTGAAGGAAATTACAATGTCTCCTTTACATTCGGTTTTGATGATGAAGACAATCAGAATGCAGCCTATCTCGACTTAAACTCGGCCGATGGCACGTGGAGTGTTCCTGAAATGCTTGGAGGAGGTTACCACTACATGCGCATGGAAGGTACTTTTGAAGCTGCTCAAGGAAACACAGAAACGTTTCAATACCACACCATAAGAGCAAACAAACACAGTTCTTTACCACCGGATATGACAACCCTGGAATTTACCGAAGATACTTCTTTTGTAGTTGACCTTGGAACTATTGAAATTGGCAACAGCACTCAAATAGTAGTAGGCATGAATGTAGCTGAATGGTTTAAAAACCCAAATACGTGGGATTTAAATGTAAATTCATCGGTAATGATGCCTAAATATGAGCTGCAAATAGCGATGAATGAAAACGGAAGTAATGGAGCTTTTAGCCTTATTAGTGCCACGCAAGAGTAAATTTAAAATGAATAAGTTCGGGATTTTAATGGGTTTAATGTCGCTGCTATTTGTAGCATGTGAAGATAACGACGACACCGCTTCGCAGTATATGGCAACTCCAGCCCCATTGGAGGTACCGGCTCTTTTTGTAGACAAAATATTACCCCCTGTTATCCCCGAGGACAATCCACAAACCGTGGAAGGAATTGCATTGGGAAAAAAGCTGTTTTTCGATACGCGACTCTCTGCAGACAATACCCTGGCATGTGCTTCCTGTCATATCCCTCAGGAAGGCTTTTCAGATTCCCGCCCCTTTAGTATTGGCATTACGGGAGAAGAAGGTTTTAGAAACTCTATGCCTTTACAAAACCTGGCTTTTAATTACGGTGAAAAATTTAACTGGGATGGTAGCGCCAATTCCCTGGAAAATCAAATGTTTGAGCCCGTAAAAAATCCTATTGAAATGGCCAACACCTGGCTAAATGTAGAGGCTACTTTACAAAGCTCCAGTGATTATCCCGAATTATTTGAAGCTGCCTTTGGCACTCAAACCATAGACTCTACCCTGGTAACCAAAGCAATGTCTCAATTTGTAAGAACATTAATTTCAGCAAATTCACGCTTTGACCAAGCTCAATTAGGGCTTATTGAACTAAGTCCGCAAGAACAAAATGGTCTTAACGTTTTTTTAGACGAAACTCGCGGCGATTGTTTTCACTGCCACGGTTTACCTGCCAATCCGTTATGGACAGATAATGCCTTTCACAATAATGGTTTAGACGCGCAATTTAACGATTTAGGGCTTGGTAATGTAACTGGTGATCCAAGAGAATTTGGGCTGTTTAGAACCCCTTCATTACGAAATCTGAAATTTACCGCCCCATATATGCACGATGGCCGCTTTGCCACCTTAGACGAAGTAATTGATCATTACAGCGAAGGCCTGGTTTTTTCAGAAACCATAGATCCACTTATGAAAACCATTAGTGAAGGAGGCGTTCAGCTTACAGATTCTGATAAAGCAGACCTTAAAGCTTTTCTGCTCTCCCTTTCGGATGATTCTTTTATAAACAATCCAGATTTTAGGGAGTAAATTTTCAAGCAACTTTCTTCCGCTTTAAAATTTCAGAAATACACATTAGCAAAGTCTATAACACCATAAGATTATTTAAATCTTCAGCTATGGTAAAACGGCGTATTTAGCGTATATTTGCACTCTAATTTAGAATAATTCTAAGGTATGATAAAAGTTAGTGACACTGCAAAAACCAAGCTGGAACAGTTAATGAGCGAAGAAGGTTTTAATGTAACCAACGACTACGTGCGCGTAGGCGTTAAAAGTGGTGGTTGCTCCGGACTTTCTTATGAGCTTAACTTTGACAACAATCTGGGTGAAAACGATAAGCTTTTTGAAGACAATTTGGTAAAAATTGCCGTAGACAAAAAGAGTTTTTTATATCTGGTAGGCACTACCCTGGAATATAGCGGTGGCCTTAACGGGAAAGGATTTGTTTTTAACAACCCAAACGCCAATAGAACCTGTGGCTGCGGGGAGTCTTTTTCTTTATAACTAAATTTACATTGTCACCTCGGGCGCAAGTAAGAGGTTAGAAGTTTTTAACTGAACCCGAACAGGCAAATTGAAAAAATACGGTAAAAATAAACAGGAGGTCCTATAAAATTCCTCCTTTAAACTGAATTGAAAGGAAATAAATTTATATAGTTCAGAAATTTTGAAGCTTGAAATTTAACCCTTGAACACGAAGATATGAGTAAGTATACTGAAGACGATTTAAAAAAAGAACTCGAAACCAAAGAGTACGAATACGGATTTTATACCGATATAGAGTCTGATACGTTCCCTGTGGGGTTAAACGAGAATATTGTTCGTGCTATTTCCCACAAGAAGGAAGAACCAGCATGGATGACGGAGTGGCGCCTGGAAGCTTTTAGGTACTGGCAGGAAATGACGGAGCCAGATTGGGCCAATGTACATTATAAAAAACCGAACTTTCAGGATATTTCGTACTATTCGGCACCCAACAAAAAACCTAAATACAACAGCATAGACGAAGTAGATCCGGAATTATTGGAAACTTTTAATAAACTGGGTATTTCACTGGATGAACAAAAAAAACTGGCAGGGGTAGCAGTGGATATTGTAATGGATTCTGTTTCAGTAGCCACTACTTTTAAAGACACCCTGGCAGAAAAGGGAATTATTTTCTGTTCTATTTCTGAAGCTATCAAAGAACACCCAGAGTTGGTGAAAAAATATATAGGAACGGTAGTACCGCAACGCGACAATTTTTATGCTGCATTAAACAGCGCAGTATTTAGCGATGGTTCCTTTTGTTATATTCCGAAAGGCGTACGTTGTCCTATGGAGTTATCAACCTACTTCAGAATTAATCAGGCAGGAACAGGACAGTTTGAAAGAACACTTGTTATTGCAGACAAAGGGAGTTATGTAAGTTATCTGGAAGGCTGTACTGCACCAAGCCGTGATGAAAATCAGTTGCACGCCGCAGTGGTCGAATTAATTGCATTGGACGATGCCGAAATAAAATACTCTACCGTACAAAACTGGTTTCCCGGAAATAAAGAAGGAAAGGGAGGGGTTTTCAACTTTGTAACCAAAAGAGGTATTTGTGAGAAAAACGCTAAAATTTCATGGACACAGGTAGAAACAGGAAGTGCTGTAACGTGGAAATACCCTAGTTGCATCTTAAAAGGTGATAACAGCATTGGAGAATTTTATTCTATTGCGGTAACCAATAACTTTCAGCAGGCAGATACAGGAACCAAGATGGTTCACTTAGGGAAAAATACCCGCAGTACTATTATTAGCAAGGGAATTTCAGCAGGAAAATCGCAAAACAGCTACCGTGGTCTGGTACAGATTAACCCACGTGCCGACAATGCGCGGAACTTCTCTCAATGTGATTCCTTATTAATGGGGAACGAGTGCGGCGCACATACCTTCCCGTATATTGAAGCTAAAAATAAAACTGCTAAAATCGAACACGAAGCCACCACCAGTAAAATTGGCGAAGACCAAATTTTTTACTGTAACCAGCGTGGTATAGATACTGAAAAAGCCATTGCCCTTATTGTAAATGGTTTTAGCAAAGAAGTACTTAACAAACTTCCTATGGAATTTGCCGTAGAAGCTCAAAAATTACTGGAAATTTCATTAGAGGGCTCCGTAGGATAAAACAACTATCAACAACCTAAAACTTGTATTAAAATGAAGAAAATCCTTTTGTTTGTAGCAATTACAATGAGTGTAGTTGCCTGTAAAGAAAATCTTGACGAAAGAAAAAGTAACGACCCTCAATACGAAGGAGAATTTATTTATGTAGACGATGGAGCCGTTCTTAAAGGAGATAATTTTATTTATGGGGTAACCATAGACGAAATGTCCAGGCACCTTAACGATAAAATTACACCTATAAAAAAAGACAACTACGATATGGTTCCGGTTATTGTAAAAGGAACCCTGGGCAAAAAAGCCGAAGGAGTTGAAGGATGGGACGAAGTGCTTACTATTACTGAAATTGTAAATGTAAGTGAAACCCCGTCGGAAGCAGATATAAGAATAGAAGATAAAAAGAGGAAGAAAGCAACCAACTAAAAACTGAAACGTCCCTACAACAACAAGGGATTTTCATTAACGATCGAGAATTAAAACTATGTTACACATAAAAAACCTCCACGCAGGAGTTGAAGAAAAAGAAATACTTAAAGGGATAGACCTAGACGTAAAACCAGGCGAAGTGCATGCTATTATGGGACCAAACGGTTCTGGTAAAAGCACTTTAGCTTCGGTAATCGCCGGTAAAGAAGAGTTTGAGATCTCTAAGGGTGCTATAACGTTTGAAGGAGAGGATATTTCAGAATTAGACCCTGAAGAAAGAGCCCACAAAGGGTTGTTCTTATCATTTCAATACCCTGTTGAAATTCCAGGGGTATCGGTGACCAATTTTATTAAAACCGCTATTAACGAAAATCGGAAAGCAAAAGGCGAAGCAGATATGCCCGCCGGTGAAATGCTTAAAAAGATTAAGGAAAAAGCAGAGTTGTTGGATATAGACCGTAAATTCCTGTCGCGTTCTTTAAATGAAGGCTTTTCGGGAGGGGAGAAAAAACGTAATGAAATTTTTCAATTGGCAATGCTGGAGCCAAAACTTGCTATTCTTGACGAAACCGACTCCGGACTGGATATAGATGCCCTAAAGGTAGTGGCAAATGGCGTAAACAAATTAAAAAGCAAAGACAATGCAGTAATTGTAATTACGCATTACCAGCGCTTGTTAGACTACATTGTACCAGACTTTGTACACGTTTTAATGAACGGAAAAATTGTAAAATCCGGCACTAAAGAACTGGCTAAAGAGTTGGAAGCAAAAGGCTACGACTGGATTAAAGAAGAACTTGTTTAAAAAGGTTGAATGTTTTTGTAGGGAATACTTTTCTACAATATAAAACCTACAACCGAATACCTGAACTTATGAGTTTAAAAGACAAATTAGTATCATCATACATCGCTTTTGAAGACCATTTAGAAGACGACTCCCCTATTCATGAACTTCGTAACGAAGCTATAAAAGTTTTTGAAACGCAAGGCTTCCCTTCCAAAAAAGAAGAAGCCTGGAAATACACTTCATTGAATGCACTGCTTAAAAACAATTATAGTGTCTTTCCAAAAAACGAACGTACTATAGAACTTAAAGAAGTCCGTAAGTACTTTCTACATGACATAGACACCTATAAATTGGTGTTTGTAGATGGGGTTTACAGTTCCTTTCTTTCAGACACAACGCACGATTCGCTGGATGTTTGCTTATTGTCCTCGGCACTTAATAAACCTAAGTACAAAGCTGTTATTGAAAATTACTTCAATAAAACAGCAGTAAAAGACAGCTTAACATCTTTAAATACTGCTTTTGCAAAAGAGGGTGCTTACATACACATTCCGAAGCATAAAGAAGTAGAAAAACCCATTGAGATTATTAATTTTTCTACTGGAACCGAAGCTGCTATTTTATTACAGCCCCGTAATTTAATTGTGGTTGGTGAGAATGCCCACGTACAAATTATAGAACGCCACCAAAGTCTGAATGAAAATCAGGTATTAACCAACAGCGTGACTGAAATTTTTGCTGAAAAACGCGCTTTTGTAGATTATTATAAAATTCAAAATGACGCCCACACAGCTTCTTTAATAGATAATACGTATGTTTCTCAGGCAACGCAAAGTCATTGTCGCGTACATACCTTTTCGTTTGGAGGAAAACTTACCCGAAACAACCTGAATTTCTACCAGAATGGAGAACGTTGTGACAGTACCTTAAATGGCATTACCATTATTGAAGGAAAACAACATGTAGATCACAATACGCTAGTGCATCATATTGCTCCAAACTGTGAAAGCCATCAAGACTACAAAGGTATTTTTGCCGACAGCTCCACAGGTGTTTTTAACGGTAAAGTATACGTTGAAAAAGAAGCGCAAAAACTGGACGCTTTTCAGCAAAATAACAATATTCTGGTAGACGATAAAGCAACTATTAACTCCAAACCACAATTAGAAATTTTTGCAGATGATGTACGCTGTTCACACGGCTGCACTATTGGTCAACTGGATGAAGATGCTATGTTTTACTTGCAATCCAGAGGAATTGGCAAAAAAGAGTCCCGGGCATTGTTAATGTACGCTTTTGCCAACAGTGTCTTAGAAAGTGTAAAAATCCCTGAGTTAAAAGCCAGAATAAACAAACTTATTGCCAATAAAATTGGGGTAAGCTTGGGGTTTGAATTGTAGGAATACAAATTCCCTAACGATGTCACACTGAACATTATTTAAAAAATTATGATGACTAATTTTGATGATAAGTAACACAGTTACCAAAGTGCATCCTAACCCCGTTATTTAATTAGTCTTCGACTGCGCTCAGACTGACATTGTAAAACGAACTTATGTTTAACATTAAATCCATACGAGCAGATTTCCCCATACTTCAGCGTCAAGTTAATGGGAAACCTTTGGTGTATTTAGACAATGCTGCTACTTCGCAAAAACCACAAGTGGTAATAGATGCTATTGTAGATTATTATTCTAATTACAACGCAAACATCCATCGTGGAGTGCACGCGCTGTCTCAGGAAGCCACCGATAAATATGAAGCGGCTCGTCAAAAAATTCAACATCATTTTTCTATTGCAAAAGCACACGAAGTAATTTTTACATCCGGAACAACACAAGGAATAAACCTGGTTGCCAACGGATTTGCATCGCTGTTAAAAAAGGGGGATGAGGTGCTGGTTTCAGCATTAGAACATCACAGCAATATTGTGCCATGGCAAATGTTGTGTGAAAAAACAGGAGCAAAATTACTTGTTATCCCAATGACAGAAGAAGGTACGCTGCATATGGAAGCCTATTCTGAAATGCTTTCAGAAAAAACAAAGCTCGTTTTTGTAAATCATATTTCAAATGCATTAGGCACTATAAACCCCATCGATGAGATCATTTTTAAGGCTCATCAAGTAGATGCAGCGGTACTGGTAGATGGAGCACAAGCTTGTTCTCATGTAAAACCAGACTTAAAAGAACTGGATGTAGACTTTTATGTAACTTCAGCTCATAAAATGTGTGGCCCTACCGGTGTTGGAATCTTATACGGAAAAGAAGCATGGCTCAAAAAATTACCTCCCTACCAAGGAGGTGGTGAAATGATTGCTGAAGTAACTTTTGAAAAAACCACGTATGCAGACCTGCCCCATAAATTTGAAGCGGGAACACCCAATATTTGTGGGGGTATTGCATTTGGAACTGCTATAGACTATTTAAACCATATTGGTTTTGAAAATATATCAGTCCACGAACAGGAATTATTGGAGTATGCTACAGAGGAGCTTTCAAAAATACTGGGATTAAAAATTTACGGGACGGGTACAGAAAAAACATCCGTTATTTCTTTCAATTTAGAAAATATTCATCCGTATGATGTAGGCACTATTCTGGATAAACTGGGTATTGCTGTCCGCACAGGTCACCATTGCGCACAGCCTATTATGGAATATTTTAAAATTCCCGGCACAGTACGTGCCTCGTTCGCTTTTTACAATACTAAAGAAGAAGTAGACCTCCTTATAGCAGGAGTAAAGAAAGCAAAACAAATGCTGAGTTAACATTCCTTTAAAAGCTTGTGGTCTAGATTTGTACTATCTTGCACCAAACAAACAAAAATATAAATCATGAAAACAATACTTAGCTTATTCCTTGTAACCCTACTGTTTGCAGGATGTGACGAAACAAAAAGAGTAATAGATACTGCTGGTAAGGTGCAACTTTCAGGAACGTATACTATTACCATGCCAGCTAGCCCAAAAACAACTGCAAATGATACTAAAATTACGTTTGCAGCTTTAGACAACTCTTTTAGAGGGAATGCCGGCTGTAATGAGTTTTTTGGGAATTACACTTTAGATTTATACGCTTTAAACTTCGGAGAAATTGCTGCTACCGAGAGTTATTGCGATGAGCCTGTTATGAAAGTAGAAAGAGCCATTTTTAGTGCTTTAGGAAATACAGGTTCCTACACCTTAGAAAACGATATTCTTACCCTACTTTCTAAAAATGATCGTAGCGTATTACTAACAGCAACTAAAGTTAAAAATCAAAATTAGATTGAAGGACATACAAAGCATACAGCAAGATTTAATTGACGAGTTTAGCCTCTTTGACGACTGGATGGAGCGATACGAACATATGATCTCTTTAGGGAAATCGCTTCCATTAATAGACCCCACCCTTAAAACCGATGAAAAACTCATTAAAGGCTGCCAAAGCAAAGTGTGGTTGCACAGTGAGCTAAAGGATGGGAAAGTACAGTTTACAGCAGATAGTGATGCCATAATCACCAAAGGGATTGTGGCAATTCTGGTACGTGTATTTTCCAATCAGACTCCAGAAGACATCGTGAAAGCCGATACCGATTTTATAGATGAAATTGGTTTAAAAGAGCACCTGTCTCCAACCCGTGCCAACGGACTTGTTTCTATGCTAAAACAAATGAAATTGTATGCGGTGGCCTATCAGGCACAATTAAAAAATTAATTTAAAAATCACCCGCCTGGCGGGCATTTAATATGAGTACTACCGAAATAGACACCACCGAATTAGGAGAGAAAATTGTAAAAGTTTTAAAAACCATTTACGATCCCGAAATCCCTGTAGACATATACGAGCTCGGGCTTATTTATGACGTTTTTGTAAATGAAGACCAAGAAGTCAAAATATTAATGACCCTTACTACTCCTAACTGCCCCGTAGCCGAAACACTCCCTGTTGAAGTAGAAGACAAAGTAAAAAGCCTAAAACTAGTAAAAGACGCAGAAGTTGAAATAACCTTCGACCCCCCTTGGACACAGGATTTAATGTCTGAAGAAGCAAAGTTAGAACTGGGGATGTTATAAACTCCAACTAATAAAAGAAAAGTAACGTCTAAGGAGTTCTTGGTGGCTCACTTTTAATTTTTTCGTAGTTTTTTAGCACGGAAAAATTAAATTTGAGACAAACGCACAAAAAAGGTCTGAAGAAGCAAAGTTAGAACTGGGGATGTTATAAACTCCAGCTAATAAAAGAAAAGTAACGTCCAAGGAGTTCTTGGTGGCACAGTTTATTTACACGCTTAAAATCTTAAAAATGGAAAACGAAATTATCAATAGAGTTGCCAACAGCAAGTTGGTTACCTTTAATCTGGAAGATTTTTATCCAGAGGGGAAGCGTATGCAACTTGATATTTCTATGTGGTTGCTTGAAGGCATTGTTCTTAAGGAATCCGATTTTCGGAAATCGGTAAAGGAACACGATTGGACCCAGTACCAGGATGCTTACGTAGCCCTGCATTGCAGTACCGATGCTATAGTCCCGGGCTGGGCATATATATTAGTTTCAATTCAGTTAGCACCCTATGCCAAAAAAACAGTGGTTGGCAGCATGGACACTCTGGAAAGTATTGTTTTTGCTGAAATAATACCCACCCTGGACCTTTCAGTATTACAAGATAAACCCGTAATCATAAAAGGGTGCGCTCATAAGCCCATCCCACAGAACGCTTACGTTTTATTGGCAAAAAGACTACAGCCCATCGCCAGAAGCATTATGTATGGGGAAGCATGTTCATCGGTTCCCCTTTTTAAAAAAAAGAAATAGCCAAACAAAAAGCTATCATTTACCTTCTAAAATCTCGCCATTTTTACCACGTACCCTTTTCATAACCTAAAAAGTTGATTTACATTTGTAGATTCAAACTATTATTTATGAAAAATTTATTTTTTATTTCAGTTCTTTTTGCTTTTCCATTTCTGGCAGTTGCTCAGGATGAAGAACCTGAACCCCCCAAGGATGGCTGGACAAAATCCGGAAATGCAACATTGCTTTTTAATCAGGCTGCCTTTAATGCAGAATGGACCGGTGGCGGAACTTCCAATTATGCTGCCAACGGCGCCTTAACCTACGATGCAAATTACCGAAAAGGTAAATTAACCTGGGACAACCGCCTTATTGCAGAATATGGCATAACCAAAACCAAAGACCAAGAGTTTACCCGTAAAACAAACGACCGCCTGGAGTTAAACTCTATCGTAGGCCGACAGATTAAAGAAACAAATTGGTTTTACTCATGGTTTATGAACTTTAAAACACAATTCAGTAATGGATATGAATATGCGGAAGATGAGCTAACCGGAGAAGAAACCAGAACCGTAACCACAAAATTTCTATCGCCGGGGTATTTCCAGACGGGTCCTGGTTTTCTTTGGAAAAAAAGCGACAATTTAAAAGTAAATCTATCTCCAGCTACCATACGGTTAATATTTGTGGACGACTCGTTTACCACCTTCCCGGATCCGGAAGCCGCAGCTGCTTTTAACGAAGCTGGTGGTTATTTTGGTGTTGAGGCAAACGAAACAGTACGGTATGAGTTTGGCGCTTCCTTGAACGGATATGCTAAATTTGATATTATGAAAAATGTAACTGCTGAAAACATCCTAACCCTGTATTCTAATTATATTGAAGACCCACAAAATATAGATGTAGACTACACCCTTAATCTTTTACTGAAAGTAAATGAATGGATTACTACCAACTTTACCTTCCAGGCTATTTATGACGATAATGCCGTAAAAGGATTTCAGATTAGAGAAACTTTGGGTATTGGCGTAGGCTATAAATTTTAGACTTCCCCCCGACTCCGGGCACATACAACTTAAAACTAAAAAACCGTTCACTTTGTGGACGGTTTTTTTGTGAGTTAGTGAACTGGCGCGCTTTTGCAAAGCGTACCCATCTGTAGCGGGCATGTGCCATGTGAAAATATAAACTGTTACACAGAATCGCGCTAGCTTCCTCTGTTATTCCACATACTCCTCGGGATACAAAAAGTTATTATACGGAAAGCGCGTCACGTGTATATCCCGGACTTTATCATACACTGTTTTTCTAAACTCTTCCAGATTTTCTTTGTTTAAAGCTGAAATAAAAATAGCATCGGTATTTTCGCGTTGCATCCAGGTTTGCTTCCATTCTTTTAAGCTGAAATGTGCCTTTGTTTTTTCGGTTACCAGATCATCTTCTTCAATTACTTCAGGTTCGTAAGCATCTATTTTATTAAAGACCATAAGGGTGGGCTTATCGGCACTCTTAATTTCATCCAGTATTTGGTTCACAGAAGCAATGTGGTCTTCAAAAGAAGCGTGGCTTATGTCTACCACGTGCAGCAGCAAATCTGCTTCGCGCACTTCGTCCAGGGTACTTTTAAAACTCTCCACCAGTTGGGTGGGTAGTTTTCTAATAAATCCTACAGTATCACTTAATAAGAAAGGCAAATTACCTATTACCACTTTCCGAACAGTAGTATCCAGGGTTGCAAACAATTTGTTTTCTGCAAACACTTCGCTTTTACTTATCACATTCATTAAGGTACTTTTCCCAACGTTGGTATAGCCTACCAGTGCCACTCGTACCAGAGAGCCACGGTTGCCACGTTGCACCTCCATTTGCTTGTCTATTTTTTTTATTTTTTTCTTGAGCAAAGAGATTCGGTCACGCACAATACGGCGGTCTGTTTCAATTTCGGTTTCTCCGGGACCACGCATTCCAATTCCTCCTCGCTGGCGCTCCAGGTGAGTCCAAAGTCCCATTAACCGCGGAAGCAGATATTCATATTGTGCCAGTTCTACCTGTGTTCTTGCATAGCTGGTCTGAGCACGCTGTGCAAAAATGTCGAGGATTAAGTACGTTCTATCTACTACTTTACACTTTAATATTTTCTCAATATTTTTTTGTTGTGCCGGAGAAAGTTCATCATCAAAAATGGCGGTACCAATATCGTTTTCTTCCACAAATTCGCGTACTAGTTCCATTTTCCCGGAACCAATAAAGGTTTTGGGATCTGGTTTTTCCATTTTTTGGGTAAAGCGTTTTAACACTTCTCCTCCAGCCGTATAGGCCAAAAACTCCAGCTCGTCCAGATATTCTTCCGATTTTTCTTCGTCCTGTTGCTGTGTAATGAGACCAATTAAAATGGCTTTTTCGTATTCTATTGTAGTTTGTTCTAACATAGTTTAAATTTAAAGATACATAGTTAAAGTATATAAACTCTAAAGTATTTAGGTATTAAAGAAAGCGTATAGATTTAAAGCTTCGGCACACCCTTTAAACGTAATGAAAAGAAAATATACCGAAACTCAAAGGTACAAAACCTTTTCTCCTAATATTTTGTAATTTACAAGCCTTTAACACCTATATATATGTACTTCGGAAGAAGGACGCAATATATTTGTTTTTTTAATTTGAAAAATTGTTTGACACTAAAGACCTACTATATGTCTGGATGAGTAGTATTACATAGCAATTTAATTGACCAACTTCTGGTTTCTTATAAACTATAAAACCATATAACAATACTTTTCAGTATAGAAAAGCAAGTTTATTTACAATGAAGGAGTTAACAAAATGTGAAAATAAAAGAAAACCCTTTTAAAATCTATTAATGAAACCGATACGCAAGCACGATTAACAAACATTTTTAAATCTATAGACTCTTTTTGTTGAATTCAACAAAATTCTGTATTTTAGCATACTTTTAATCGGTATTTTCCTACACTTTATCTAATATGTGAAAAGTCCAAACTTTGTGAAAATATTTTAATTATTTTAGTACTGTTTTAACAACAACAAAATCGAACAATGGATAAAAAACTACGCTCAATTTCCATCCTTACATACCCTACATTTCAGAAAAGCACACATAGACTTTTACTATTAGTTATGCTTTGTGCTGGAGTATTTGTTCAGGCACAAGGACCTGGAAATCCCTTTGTAGATGCCGGACCAGACCAGGCCATAGATTGTGCAGCCGGTGGTTGTGCAGATATTACTGCTACATTTTTAGATATTGGTGAGACAGACACCTATACTATAACCTCTATCCCGTATAACCCACCGTTTCCTTTTGACGGCTTAGCAAATTCCTTAAACCCTAATATCGATGATGCATGGTCTGACGTAGAAGCACTACCCTTTGATTTTTGTTTTTTCACCAATACCGAAACACAGTTTCAAGTTGGGTCTAACGGGGTGGTACGTTTTGACGTGGATCCGGGTGATACATCAAACGGTTGGAGTTTTAGCCAAGATTTACCAAACAATTCTAATCCTACGCTAGGCGAGGCAAACGTTTTTACACCAGGACATGATATTGATCCCTCTGTTTCTGCTAGTGAGCAAATTGGTTACGAAGTAATTGGAACTGCACCCAACAGGGTGTTGGTGGTAGCCTATTTTGAAGTACCTATGTTTCAAGCACAATGTAATGCCTTATTAGCCACTCAGATGGTTGTGTTTTATGAAACTACAAACGTTATAGATGTTTACATACAGGACAAACCTTCCTGTCCTTCTTGGAACAGCGGGAATGCGGTTGTAGGAATACAAAATAACGACGGTACAACAGCATTTGTACCCCCGGGACGAAACACTAGTGACTCTCCCTGGACAGCAACTAATGAAGCATGGCGCTTTACTCCAGCTGGGGACAGTGTAATTGAATTTTCCTGGTTGGATGATACCGGAGCCGTAATTGGCACTACTCCAACATTAAATGTATGCCCAACAGACCCAACAACGGTGTATACAGCACAGGTTGTGTATACCAATTGTAATGGAGATGAAGTAACGGTAACAGACGATGTAGAAGTAACCCTTGCCGGAAGTAACCTTACAGTAGACTTAGGCGAAGACCTTACATTTTGTGACCAATCTTCTTACGAAATTGTCCCAGAAATAACAGGAGATCCAACGGGTGCCACCTATTTATGGAGCCCCAACGGAGAAACTACCCCAACCATTACCGTAACAGCTACAGATACCTATGGCTTGGAAGTAACCCTGGATGGTTGTACCACGTCTGACGAAGTTGATATTACTTTCTTAACTAGCCCTGACTGTACTATTACAGCTCTTTGTGACACGCTAGACTTTAATGAAGATTTTGGTTCAGGAACCGGAAGGGTATGTATAGACCCTGCCGAGGCTTCCACCACCTATATTTGTAATACCCTTAGCCAAATTGAGGATGGAGAATATACCTTAACAAATATTTCGACCGGACTAAACACTGGCTGGCATACTGGCATGGAAGATCACACCCCTAATGATGTAAACGGACGGGCTTTCTTTGTAAATGCCGATTTTACCACTGGGGAATTTTACCGAAGAACCATTACCCTTGACCCAAACACAGACTATAGTTTTGGAGCATGGATCACCACAATGTACGATACCGATACAAATATATGCGGAGGTACAAGCATCCCTTCAAATGTAATTTTTAGAATTGAAGATCCTGCGGGTGCTATGATTGCTGAAACAAATACCGGAGATATCCCTAACGGTCCGGAGCCAAACTGGCAACAGTTTTTTATAGACTTTAATACTGCAGCAAATACAGATATCCAGTTGGTCCTTATAAACAACTCTATTGGAGGCTGCGGAAATGATCTGGCTATAGACGATATTACTCTTGAATTCACTTCTGGAACACCAGATATTGTGACCCCACCAGATCTTGAAGCCTGTGATATAGATAACGATAATACCGAAATTTTTGACCTTACAGTACAAATACCAACTATACTGGACGGAGCAAATCCTGCCGAACTTAACGTAACGTTTCACAACACTCAGCTGGATGCAGAAGCAGATCAGCTTGCTATTGATGACCCTGCAAACTACAGCAGTGTTTCAAACCCTGAAACTATATATGTACGTGTAGAACGAGTTTCTCAGGAAACCTGTTTTGCTACTGTAAATTTCGACCTTATATTAAATCCAATTATAGACCTTACTACAAATCTTCCCACAGAAGTAAATCTTTGTGATACAGATCCGCTTCCTGTTCTCGACGCAACAGCAACCAATACAGGGATAGATATCACACAGGTAACCTACGAATGGACAGACGAAAATGGAACTGTGGTGTCAACAGACCCTGTATTCTCTCCAACTACAAGTGGCACATACACCGTTGTGTTAACATTTGCACCCTGTAGTGAAACCACTTATACAGTTATTGTAGACATTACTGAATCTGCCACCCTTGACCTTGGTGAAGATCAAACATTATGCAACGGAGGCAGTTACGAAATTGTACCCAATATCACTGGAAATACCAACGGTATTAGCTACCTATGGAGCACTGGTGAAACTACCCCAACTATTACAGTAAGCGAAAGCGGTACCTACACATTAACCATTACGGTGGGTAATTGTACAGCAACAGATTCTGTAGTAGTAACTATTGCAGACCCTATAGATATTAATCTGGGCGAAGATTTTGAAACCTGCTTTGTGGAGACAACACAAATAACCGCTACAAGTTCAAATTCAGACCTAACTGATGCTACCTTCCAATGGTTTTTAGATGGTACTGAAATTTTAGACCAAACTATGGCTATCCTTCCTATTTCAGTAGAAGGCACCTACAGTGTTATAGTAACTATTGATGGCTGTACCGCAACAGACGAAGTGGTTGTAAGCCTACGAGAAGATATTACCGTTACTATTGGAGAAGACTTTAAAACGTGTCCAAATGAAATTCAAACGTTAACTGCTACTACAAATGCAACAGCACCCGTATACCGTTGGTTCTTAAATGGCGATTTAATTGTTGGTGAAACCAATTCAACCCTGGAAATTGAACTTTTTGAAGGAACTATGGGATCGCAAATGTATAGTGTGTTAGTTGCAGAAGGACAATGTATAAGTGAAGCCGAAATAGCAGTTACCCTATACGATATAGGAAACTGTACTATTTCGCAAGGAATATCTCCTAATAATGATGGCTTTAATGACATCTTAGACCTTGAGTTCTTAAACGACAGAACTGGTATTGCTCAACTACAAATATTTAACAGATTGGGCACCCTGGTATATGATCAAACAAATTATATAAACGAATGGCAAGGTCAAACATCCGACAACGAAGAACTTCCAACCGGCACCTATTATTATGTGCTGGACCTTAAAGGAGAAGATCCTGTTTTTGGATCGCAGGCTACAGGTTGGATTTACCTTAACAGAGAAGCAAATTAAAATAGATATGAAAAAGAAAATTACCCTCCTCGTATCCTTAATGATGAGTGTTGTCTCATTTGCGCAAATTACCGTAGATGAAACATTAACTACCCAACAATTGGTAGAGGACATTTTAGTAAACAGCCCATGTGCAGAAGTTTCAAATTTCATAGCATCTACCGGAACCGATTTTGGAGATGTTAATGGTATTGCAGCATTTGATGGGAATGGATCATCATTTCCATTCGAGTCTGGAATAATTCTAAGCTCTGGAAACGTAGCAAATGCTCCTGGCCCTAATAATACCCTTCATAGTGACGGTGGTTTTGGCTGGCCTGGAGACACCGATTTGGAAGCTAACACAACTGCCACTAACACCAACAATGCATCATTTATTCAATTCGACTTTGTACCATTTTTAGAAGAAATCAGTTTCAACTTCATTATGGCTTCAGAAGAATACAACCAAAATTTTGAGTGTACATTCTCAGATGCATTTGCCTTTATCCTTACTGATAACGTTACAGGTACTGTACAAAACCTGGCTGTATTGCCAGGAACTAACATCCCCATTGAAGTAACCAATATTAGGTATGCTGTGGGCGCACAATGTGGTGCCGTAAACGAAGAATTTTTTGGTCAGTACAATTTTCAACCTATCGCAAACCCAGCAGCCCCTTCCATACCTGCAGCAAATGCCCCTATTGACTTTAATGGACAGACCGTTTCCCTTACTGCTATGGGACCTGTAACTCCTGGTAATGACTATACCATAAAATTAGTTGTAGCAGATGAGACAGATACTGCTTATGATATTTCTGTATATCTGGAAGCAGGAAGTTTTGACCTAGGAAATATAAACCTGGGGGACGATATTCTGGTAACAGACCCAGAAGCGCAATGCGAAGGAGATATTTTAACATTAGATACCATGGTAGACCCGGCAGAAGCAACATTTGTTTGGTTGATGGATGATATTGTAATCCCTGGAGAAACTGGTCCTACACTGGATGTTAGCCAAACAGGAACGTACAAGGTTGAAGTTACCTACAATCAAGGTTCTGGTTGCGTAGCAACAGACGAAATTTCTGTAGCATTTTTAGCACCTCCGAATTTTGATCTTGGAGATGATGAGGACAGTTGCTATGTAGACCCCATCACGTTAGATGCATTCCCAGTTAACTATCCACCCGCTGCCCTTACCTATCAGTGGTTCTTAAATGGCAATCCAATCCCTGGTGAAACCAATTCAACCTATGATGCAACAGGACCAGGATTTTATGAAGCGGAAGTAACTGTTCAAAATTGTACCGAGAGAGATGGAATTACTCTTGGAATTCTTGACGATATAGACTTTGACCTAGGTCCGGATCAAGACGACTGTTTCATTATCCCTTTAATATTAGATGCTACTCCAGCAAATTACAATGTAATGGATGCAACATTCGAATGGTTTTTAAACGGAACCCTTATTGCTGGCGAAACTGATCCAACGTTAGCCACTACAGGGCCTGGAGAATATGAAGCCATTGTAACAGTAGGTGGTTGTGAAAGTACAGATAGCATTATACTCTCTCTAACAAACGATATAGATGTTGATCTAGGTCCAGATACAGACGCTTGTTTTATTATACCGGTTACGCTGGATGCTACGCCAACAAATTACAATGTTATGGACGCTTCTTTTGAGTGGTCACTAAACGGCACTGTAATTCCTGGGGAGACCAACGCTACCTTAGATGCTACAGGTCCTGGACTTTATGAAGTTACTGTAACTGTAGGTTTTTGTGAAGAAGTAGATAGTATAACCCTATCAAACACTAACGATATAGCTATAGACTTAGGGCCAGACCAAGAATCTTGTTTTATTGTCCCGGTTATATTAGATGCTACCCCATCAAATTATGACGTTAACGACGCTACCTTTATATGGAGCTTAAACGGAACAATAATTCCGGGCGAAACACAAGCTACACTTGCAGCTATTGAACACGGTTTGTATGAGGTAACGGTAACAGTAGGAACTTGTGAAGCAACCGATAGTGTTACCATTTCTCCTGTAAACTTTACAGTAAATCTTGGCGAAGATTTAGAAACTTGTTTTGAAGAATCAACTTCTATTACTGCAACTATATCAGATTTTAATTTGTTAGACGCTTCATTCCAATGGTTCTTAAATGGAGAGGAACTTGTAGGAGAAACCATGGACACTATCTCAGTTTCGGTTGAAGGAACTTATAGTGTAGTAGTAACTGTTGGGGATTGTACCGCAACAGACGAAGTAGAAGTAAGCTTACGTGAAAATATTACAGTTACCATTGTGGAAGGTGATTTTAAAACCTGTCCCGATGCAATTAACACATTAACTGCTGTAACCGACGAAGAGAATCCAACCTATCAATGGTTTAAAAATGGTATTCTGCTTTCAGGAGAAACCAATGCTACACTCGAATTTGAATTAGCAGAAGATGAAAACGGACTGCAAGGTTTCAGCGTAGTTATTAACGTTGGAGACTGTATAGCAGAAGACAATATAAATGTTCAGCTATACGATATTGGCAACTGTGCTATCTCACAAGGTATTTCACCAAACGGAGATGGCTTTAACGATATTCTGGATCTGGAATTTTTATCGGACAGATCAGGGGGTATCTCAAATTTCCAGGTGTATAACAGACACGGCTTACTTGTATTTGAACAATCAAACTACATAAACGAATGGTTTGGTCAAACAGATGAAGGAGACGAATTACCTACTGGAACCTATTACTTAATAATTAATTTTAATACCCAAGACGCTGTATATGGAAATCAATATGCAGCTTGGATATACATAAACAGAGACGCTAATTAAAATTACTCAACCAAACAGAAAAATAAATACATACACAATGAAGAAAATACTCATACTTACTCTTATTGCTGCTTTCTTTTGGACGCACGACACGCAAGCCCAACAGGACCCACAGTATACACAGTATATGTACAACATGAACGTGGTGAACCCTGCTTACGCTGGTAGTAAAGAAAGCCTTTCGTTAACCGCATTGTACCGAAAACAATGGTCTGGACTAGACGGCGCTCCCGAAACATTTACTTTTTCTGGACATTCTCCAATTAGCGATAAAGTAGGCTTAGGTCTTTCAGCTATTAAGGACGAATTAGGCCCGGTAAGCGAAACAAATGTGTATGCAGATTTCTCATACACCCTTCAATTAGGAGAAAGTACAAAACTGGCACTTGGTATTAAAGCTGGTGTTACTTTTCACGATGTAGGACTTGTAGGTTTAGAGCTTCAAGACCCGGGTGACCCGTTTTTCTCGGAGGACATTAACAATACCTACCCTAATATTGGTGCAGGTGCCTTTTTATATGGCGACAATTACTACATTGGAGTTTCGGTACCTAACTTTCTGGATTCGGTACATCTAGATGAAAACGGACTAAAGTACGGTAATGAAACCAATCACTATTTTGGTACCGCCGGATATGTATTCCAGGTTTCTGAAAATTTCAAACTGAAACCTTCGGTACTGGTAAAATCTGCATTTGATGCTCCTTTATCTTTCGACGGAAATTTAAATGCCCTCTTTTATGAAAGATTTGAACTGGGAGCAAGTTATAGATTAGACGACTCCTTTAGTGGTTTGGTTGGCTTTCAAATAACTGATAACATCAGAATAGGATATGCCTATGACCACGTAATTTCAGACATTGAAGCTGTAGCTAGCTCTTCGCATGAAGTAATACTTACCTTTGATGTATTCTTCAACAAAAGAACCTTACGCTCACCAAGATACTTCTAATAACCAACAATAATTTCATTCAAAATGAAAAAAATATATACAATCCTATTTCTTTTAGCACTTAGTACAACCCTTAGTACGGCGCAAAACAAAGACACAAAAAAAGCAGACGAACTCTATAACCGCCTCAAATATACCGATGCGGCAGAAGCGTATCAAAAACTCCTTAAAAGGGGTAAAGGCAGCACGTATGTGTTTGAACAGCTGGGTAACAGTTATTTTTATATTAACGATACCAAAAAAGCCGAAACATATTACAAGCGTGTTGTAAAACGTAAAACTGTAAAAGCCGAAACCGTTTATAATTACGCACAATCATTAAAAGCGAATGGTAAATACAGTGAGTATAATGATGCCATGAAACAATTCGCAGAATTAGCTCCTAATGATTCCAGGGCAATTGAATTTATGAAAAACCCCAATTATGTCCCTAAACTCATGGAAAACCAGGCTAAGTTTTCTGCAACCAATATGAAGGACATTAATACCGAATATTCAGAATTTGGAGGCATAATGGTAGGAAAAGATTTCTATTTCTCTTCCGCCAGAAA
>PANU01000058.1 GCA_002707745.1 Flavobacteriaceae bacterium | reverse complement strand
TATGGATGGAATGAACAACCTTACCTGGACATTTATAAAGCTGAAAAAGTAGGAGAAACCATCAAAAATGCCAAACTCCTTGACAATAAAGAAGTAAATACCAAGTATCACGAAGGTAATATGGCCATAACCGCAGACGGAAAACGTATGTATTTTGACCGTAACGACTACTTCGAAGGAGACTATGATAAAAGTGAAGAGGGTATCAATCAGATTAACCTTTATTATGTAGATTGGGTAGCCGGAGAATGGAAAGGCGTACAATCTGTTGCTTTTAACAGCGACGAGTATTCTACAGGACACCCTGCACTGAGCCCTGACGGAAATACACTGTATTTTGTAAGTGATATGCCAGGCGGAAAAGGAATGAGCGATATTTATAAGGTTTCAGTAAGTAAAGATGGCAGCTTAGGCACCCCGCAACGTCTTAGTGATAATATAAATACTGAAGGAAAAGAATTATTCCCTTATGTAGACTCTAATGGAGATTTATACTTTTCAAGTAACGGACACATGGGACTTGGGGGCCTAGATGTATTCTACGCACCATCAAAAGGAAGTAATTTTGGAGAACCTAAAAACTTAGGATTAGGAGTTAATAGTTCTGATGACGATTTTGCATTTATCTATGATCCTGTTACCGAAGAAGGTTTTGTATCATCAAATCGTGCTGGAGGTATGGGAAGTGACGATATTTATACTACTAAAAAACTTGAGCCTTTATGTGAAGTTGAGATGATTGTTCAGATTTTAAACGAATATACAAAAGCACCAATAGCCGGAGCCAGAGTAGATTTGTATGATAAACTAGGCAATAAGCTAAGTACTAAAACCACTGGAAATGACGGTAAAGTAACCTTTATTGCTGAATGTGAAAAAGAGCACGAAGTACAAGCCGTAATGACCGATTTTGAAAGCAATTCTATAGATGTAGAAATGGCAAGTGACGTAACGTTAAACAAAACTATTAACCTTCGTCCAATTGAAGAAATAATAGTTGATGACAAGGTGGTACTTAACCCTATCTATTTCGATCTTGATAAGAGTAACATTAAGCCACAGGCTGCATTCGAGCTGGATAACCTTGTTGCACTTATGAAAAAATATCCAAATATGGAAATTAAGGCCGAAAGTCATACAGATAATCGTGCTTCTGACAGCTATAACATGGATCTTTCGGAAAGAAGAGCACAAAGCACTGTTCAATATGTTATTTCACAAGGTATAGACGAATCGAGAATTACAGGTGAAGGATTTGGAGAAAGTCGTCCAAAAATTGCTTGTGGTGACAACTGTACCGAAGAACAACACCAACAAAACAGAAGATCAGAGTTTATTATCACTAAAAGATAATAACACCTAATTAACCAATCAACCATCAGGAAAAAACCCATTGTAATTTACAATGGGTTTTTTTATGCAAAATAATTACTCTATGAATACTATTAATTTTAAAAATCTATGATTTCATATAGGTTTAAGAATGCAGTCTAAACTAGGTTTGTAATCCCTAAACATCTATATACTTACCTACTTATTGCTTTGGTTTTATAATTAGTCGCAACCGCGAGACTCAAAACTATAAAGCATGAAAAAATTCGTACTTACTGTGGCCGTCCTCACTATAGGCTACACAGCAATTTCACAGGTTGGTATAGGAAACACCGACCCCAAAGCAACATTGGATATTTCGGCAAGCAATGTGGCAACACCCATCAATACAGATGGAATTTTAATCCCACGTGTTGACAATTTTCCAACGATTAACCCTACAATAGACCAAGACGGATTGATGTTATTTGCGACCGGTGCAGGCGCTCCTGCAAAAGGGTTTTATTACTGGGATCAAAATACAAGCTCCTGGGTTTCTATTGAAGGCTCAGCCACTACAGACGCAGATTGGTTTCTTGAAGGCACCACTAATATACCAACAGCAATTACAGATAACATCTACACGCAAGGTGAGGTTGAAATTGATCAGGGAAAATTAATTATTACACCTGTAGACGATATGACAGGAGGTATAGATTTAACTAAAAGCATTACTACCAATACAGCGTCAACATTACGAAATGTGGCTGTAAGTACAAACATCACAGGAACTACAAACATCACACAGTTTAGATCTGGTTTTACGGGTAACGGAACAGGTCAAAGAACTGGGTTTTCAAATGTTTTTAATGGGAATGGTGCAGCACAAACTACAGGATATAGTAACTCATTTGATAACGATGCTGCTGTAACAATGATAGGAATGACAAATTTCTTTAATACTACAAGTACAAACACTAAAACTGGGGTTCAAAATATACTTATCTCTAATGCTCAAAACGGTCCCGTTTTTGGAACAAGAAATCTAATAGTAGGAGGAACTGGAACGATCTATGGGGCAAGAACAGAGATTACGAATGGTAGCGGATTTCAACATGGGGTTTCTACTGTTTTAACGAATGGTACTGGTACACGTTTTGGGTACAGAGCAGATCTTATTGGAACCGGAGGTGGTACCGATTATGGGGTGTATAGTGATGTTGAAGACGTATCTAATGGATTTGCAGGATACTTTGTTGGAAGGGTGTCTTTGGGAAATTTAGGTACAAACCGGTACCTCATGCCAGCCACAGATGGCACTTCGGGACAAGTAGTCACTACCGACGGAGCGGGTAATCTTACATTTCAAACGCCGGTTACGGGCGTAGAGAAAATAGATGACCTTTTGGATGGAAAATCGGACAATGATGGATCAAATAATGGGTCATCTATTTTTTTGGGTATTAATGCTGGTGCTGCAGATAATAGTAACAATAATCAGAATGTTGGTATCGGTTATCAATCCATGGCTAGTAACATAGCTGGAATAGCAAATACCTCACTTGGATACAACGCATTGACCAGTAACACCACTGGTGCTGGCAATATAGGTATAGGCTGGAACAGTTTACAAAATACCACAACGGGAGGTTCTAATGTATCCATCGGGTACAGAGCTGGGCAAGTAAATACAACCGGGTTTGCAAACACCTATGTAGGAACTAGCGCAGGGTCGTTTAGTACAGGAGATTATAATGTGTCTTTAGGAACTTCTGCCGGTCGAGATTTAGCAGGTGATCAAAACGTTGCAATAGGAGCTTCAGCGGGAGGAAACACGGGTTCCCCAAAAAATGTAAACGGATCTGTATTTTTAGGGCATTTCGCTGGGTATCACGAAACAAATAATAATACTTTATATATTGACAATACAAGTGCGAATTCAAGTAATGCATTAATTTACGGTGAATTTGGTGTAAACAGTACAACTATAGGAAATATACTGAGAACAAATTCAGAATTCCAAATTGGAAACCCCGCAGGCACAGGCTATGCCCTACCAACTATAGATGGTTTTAATGGGCAGGTTCTTACAACAAACGGCGCTGGACAGTTAACATTTACAACACTCGTTTCAGGTAGTGGAACCTTAGACCAGGCCTACGATTTTGGAGGAGCAGGAGCTGGTAGAATAATTAATGCAACAAGTGGAGCTGTTGAAATTCAAGGTGCTGGAGGTTTACGTGTAGAAGATGACATTGTTGCTGCTCAAAATATTGTTCACGATGGAGACACCAATACATTTATGGCATTTACTCCAGACAGAATTGAATTTGAGGCTGGAGGTAGAAATTACATGGACATACAACACTTAGGCACCGAGGTAACATTTAATGAAGATAGCACCACATCCGATCTGAGGGTAGAAAGTAATCTAAATGCGCATATGCTATTTGTAGATGGTGGTTCAGACGGAGTAGGTATTAACAACTCAAATCCAAATGCAGAACTTGATGTAATTGGAAATGTGGAAGTTTTTGGAAATATGTCACATCAAGGGAATCTTGTTTCAGTAACAAGAAGCGCTCAAACTACCGGAGCCGCCATCTATGCCGCCACAACCTCTTCCTACAATCTTGCATCTTATAGCGCCATACAAACTGCAAATGATTTAACCGATTTAAATGTAGAAATAAATAAATATGTGTCTGGAGGGGGAGGTAGGTTTGGATTGTTAATAGATGGCACAGATTCGGATATTGTTGGCGACACAGGCATTAAAGTTGATTTTAACAATGCACTTACATTAAATTATCTTGCTGAAAATATTGGTTTCCACTACGATATGACCTATAACGGAGGGGCTTCAGGTAATGTATATGGTTTTAAAGCCGATATTGAAGGAACAGGAACCGCAGACAAATTTGGTGTATACATAGATATTCCCTCAGCTTCAGGAGGTGATAATTATGGAATTTACAGTAATGTTCAAAACGCCACTGATTATGCAGGGTATTTTCTGGGTCGCACCTATGTATCAGGTCAGATTGGAGTTAATGTCATAAATCCCACCTTTGCTATCGATCTTCCAAATAATGCCACAGCCTCCATAGGCCAAGGACGTGCAAACGCCTGGACTACCTATAGTGACGGGCGGGTAAAAACTAATCAGAAAGAGATAACCTATGGGTTACAGCACCTTATGAAATTAACTCCTAAATCCTATTTTCATAATAATTCTACTTTTAATGATGGCACATTAAATATTTTAAACCAAGGGGAACAAACAATTGGTTTTATAGCACAAGAACTTTATAAAATAATTCCTGAAACAGTACAAAAACCCGAAGATGAAGCCAAAGCATTATGGTCTGTAGATTATAATAAACTAATGCCAGTAGCCGTAAAAGCCATTCAGGAACTGAATAAAAAGAACGAACAGTTAGAAAGCAAAATAAAATTACTTGAAATTCAGATATCTAACTATAAAACATTAGAAGCTAGGCTTTCAGCATTAGAAACAGGAAGCACCACGCTTACTGAAGAAATTGTTTCTTCAGAGAAAAAATAAAAAATGTTTTGAGTGTCACATCCAACTAATTAAGAAGATGTGAAAACGAAAGACCGCCTTGAGGAGGGCGGTCTTTTTTAATTATAAAATTTAATACTGAAATTATTCAGCAAACACCTTTTCACCACTTGCCTCCTGTGCTTTAAATTTTTGAACCAGCTCCAAAGCATCTGGTACTACGTCACTACATAAAATAATGAGTGACCTTTTTCTGGCATTATTAACAGCGTAGGTGATGGCTTCCTTTTCTGAAGGAATAACTGTTGTTTTAATGTTTGGATCCTTCATTTTTATGCCGTCTTCAAGCATTTTTATGAGCTCTTCTTCCGTTTTCCCCCGAAGGCGTTTATCCTGCCTAATGATAATTTCGTCAGCCATTTCAGCAGCAATGCTACCCATCATATTATTATCTTCCACTCTTCTATCACCAATGCCTGCTATGATACATACTTTATGTGAAGCTTCAATATTATCTGCAAACTGCTTTAAGGCTCGCATTCCAGCTGGGTTATGGGCATAATCCAATAAAATACTGAAATTTTCAAACTCAAATAAATTTAAACGACCCGGGGTTTGGGCCGCACTGGGAATAAAAGTTTCTAGGGCCACCTTCATATCTTCAATCCGGATACCCTGTACCTGTGCTGCCAGAACCGCTGCCAACACATTTTGAATCATAAAATGTGCTTTGCCACCATACGTTAATGGGATATCTACCGCTCGCATCACCCGCATTTTCCATTCGCCCTTGCAAATGGTTATATAACCATTTTCATATACAGCTGTAATCCCACCACGACGTTGCAACGCTTTAATCCGGGTATTTTCTTCATCCATAGAAAACAGGGCCAGGTTGCAATTTATACTTCGGCGCATTTCATACACCAGATCGTCGTCTGCATTTAAAACGGCATAGCCATCTGGTAATACGGTTTCAGGAACTACCCCTTTAACACGTGCCAATTGCTCGACGGTGTGTATTCCTTTTAATCCTAAATGGTCTGCCGCCACGTTGGTTACCACTGCTACATCGCAGTTTTTAAATCCGAGGCCAGCACGAAGTAATCCACCACGGGCACATTCTAATACCGCAAAATTAACGGTTGGATCTTTCAAAACAAATTCGGCACTAGCGGGACCTGTACAATCTCCTGTCATTAGCAAGCGGTTTTGGATGTACACCCCATCGCTTGTAGTGTACCCCACTCGATGTCCTTTCATTTTTGCCATATGAGCAATCAATCTGCTGGTGGTTGTTTTACCATTGGTTCCCGTTATTGCAGTAATGGGTATACGCCCTGTGTCTCCCTGTTTTGGAAACAATTTGTCAATAACCGGGGAAGCAACATTTCTTGGCAATCCAGTGGTAGGCGCTAAATGCATCCTAAATCCAGGGCCAGCATTTACTTCCAATACTGCTCCTCCCGTTTCGGAAAGCGGCTGGGAAATATCACTAGTCATAATATCAATCCCACAAATGTCCAAATCTATAATTTTGCTAATGCGTTCTGCCATACTTACATTGGCTGGGTGGATAATATCGGTAATATCTTCGGCGGTACCTCCTGTACTTAGGTTGGCAGTATCTTTTAATTCTAAAATTTCTCCTTTATCTAAAACAGACTCCAGCGTTTTTCCTGCTTCTTTAATAATAGTTTTAGTAAGGTCGTTTACTGTAATTTGCGTCAACACTTTCTCATGTCCATAACCACGACGGGGATCTTTGTTGGTTTCGTCTATTAACTGTTGTACTGTAGAGGTACCGTTTCCAACTACATGTGCTGGTGTTCTTTTGGCACCGGCAACCAATACATTGTTAATAACCAACAATCTATAGTCTTCTCCTGTAATATATTTTTCAACAATCACTCTTCGGCTCACTTCTTTGGCGGCATGAAACGCTACCACAGCCTCTTCGTAATTTTGAATATCTACCGTAATTCCTCTTCCATGATTACCGTCAATAGGTTTTATTACCAAGGGATATCCCACATATCGGCATGCATCCTCCAGGCTACTTTCACGACTAATAATATCTCCTCTTGGCACCTCTACTTCGGCTTGTTCTAATAGGTATTTGGTATCTTCTTTATCGCAAGCCAGTTCTACTCCAATGGACGAAGTTTCAGAGGTAACTGTAGCCTGAATTCGTTTTTGATTGGCTCCATACCCTAACTGACATAATGAGTACTGGTTTAATCGAATCCAAGGAATACCTCTGCTTTCAGCTTCCTCTACAATGCTCCCAGTACTTGGTCCTAACCTGGAAGATTCTCTTAGTTCCCGCATTTTCTGAATATCTGGCTCCAGATCGTAATCTTTGGCAGCAATTAAGGCTTCACAAATATTAACCGAAGCTTCTGCAGCATAACGTCCAACATTTTCCTCCATATAACTAAACACCACATTATAAACACCGTGTTCTCCATAATCCCGGGTTCTTCCAAAACCTGTATCCATTCCTGCCAAAGTTTGTATTTCCAGGGCAATGTGTTCTATAATATGCCCCATCCAGGTACCTTCCTCCACCCGTTGAAAAAAACCACCTGCTTCACCAACGCTACATCTATGCGAATACATTGTAGGGAACATAGTTTTTAAACGATTTAAAAAACCTGGAATTTTATCACTTGGATATTCCTCCATTTTTTCCAGATCTAAAACCATTACAATAAGTTTGTGACGGCGTACAGACCAATAGTTAGGACCGCGCATGGCGTTTATTTCACGTATTTTCATGAAGGATTTGTTTTAGGTTGGATGAATTTATTTTCAAAAATGCTCCTAAAAGGAACATTTGCTAAATATATCAATTTCCTCTTTGAAATGATGTACTTTTGTAATCTTATACTAAATTATCATGCAAGCAAAAGGAACCTTAATCCCTATAGGAGGTAATGAAGACAAAGGAATTGAAGAAAATGAAATTTACCACCTTGAGTTTATAGAGGAAGGTATTTTATCCCGTGTAGTAAAAGAAAGTGGCGGTGTAGAAGCACTCATCATTATAATCCCTACAGCATCCAGTATTCCTGATGAAGTAGGTGAAAATTATTTGGAGGCTTTTGGAAAATTAGGGTGTAAGAACTTGCACGTAATGAACATTCGCGATCGGGATCAGTCTGAAACTCCGGGCAATATTGAATTAATGAAAAAAGCTGCCTGCGTTATGTTTTCTGGTGGCAACCAATCTAATATTACCAGAAAAATTGGCGGTACCACCCTGCACAAGATTATGATGGAGCGCTATGAAAAAGAACCATTTGTTATTGCTGGCACCAGCGCAGGCGCTATGTGTATGAGCGAAGAAATGATTTCTGGAGGTAGTAGTCAGGAATCGTTTATTAAGGGCGCTGTTAAGATGAAAGAAGGAATGGCTTTTATCCCTGAATTAATTATAGACTCCCACTTTATCCGTCGGGGCCGCTTTGGAAGAATGGCTGAAGCCGTAGCAAGATACCCAAAGCTGATAGGCGTAGGACTAGCTGAAGATACAGGCGTAATTATTAAAAACAACACCTTTGAAGTAATTGGCTCTGGGATGGTAATCCTCTTTAATGCAAGAAAAGCTAAGCATAACAACCATCATTTACTGGAAGAAGGCACCCCAATGTCCTTGACCAACTTAAAGACTCATATTTTGGCAAATGGAGATCGTTTTCATATTAAAAAGAAAAAAGTAGATGTAAGCCCTGTAACCTTACCCGTTATAGAAGGATAACTTTAATTCACTTGTTAAATACCCAACTGTGTGAATACTTAAAAAAACTACACAGCTATCTTAGATGGCAATGCTTTGTTTTTAGTCAGGAATTAAAATTTTGCCTCTTGTCGAGGATACTTTTGAAAAACAAATCAGAAAGGACCGACTGTTACTCTTTATAAATAAGAACTTGATCCTCCCCATTCGATTTCTTAAACCCTCTGTACATCCCTTCTGTATTAAAGGGCATGGTTACATTTCCTTTTGCATCTACCGCAATTAAACCGCCATCACCCCCCAATTTTAAAACTCTATGCTGAATCACTTCTGAAGCAGCTTCGGCAAGTGGCAACCCCTTATACTCCATCAGGCAGGAAACATCGTACGCAACCACACCTCTAATAAAAAATTCGCCACTACCGGTGCAACTTACTGCACAGGTGTTGTTATTAGCATAATTACCTGCTCCTATCATAGGGCTATCTCCAACCCGCCCCCATTTTTTATTAGTCATCCCTCCTGTTGAAGTTGCTGCAGCAATATTCCCAAAAGCATCACAGGCTACTGCGCCTACTGTCCCAAACTTACTATCTTTTTTTACAGAATGGTCTAGTTGAAACGCATTGCTACCTTTTAAGTCCTGCCATTGCTGGTGACGTAGTGCATCATAAAAATATGCTTTGGGTACTACTTCATAATTGTTATCCCTGGCAAATCGCATAGCTCCATCTCCGGCTAAAAATACGTGTTCGCTTTTTTCCAGCACGTCGCGAGCAAGGGACACAGGGTTTTTAATTCCCGTGATTAAGGAAACAGCTCCGGCTTTCAAGTCTTTTCCTTCCATGATTGCAGCGTCCATTTCGTGAGTCCCCTCAGCTGTAAAAACACTTCCCTTTCCTGCATTAAATAAAGGCGAATCTTCCAATACTTTTACGGCAGCTTCAACAGCGTCTATAGAATTTCCTTGATTTGCTAAAATAGAATACCCGACGTCTAAAGCTCCTTGTAGGGCACTTCTGTAAGCAGCCTCTTTCTGGGTTGTCATCTGGCCTTTTAACAAGGTTCCAGCACCGCCATGAATGGCAATTGAAAATGTTTTCATTAGTAAGTTTTAAATAGTTGGGGAAATTACAAATCTCAAAACTATTTCTTAACAAAGAAGTAAAATTTCCATTAAGTAATTTGTTTTATTCCAGGGTATTTTTACACCGATTTATGCATAAAATCATTTTCGTTGGGGATTTTACAACGTAAAGTTAAGCCGCTTTGAGGAGAGCGGTTTTTCTTTTTAAACAAAACTCTATTTTCTGATGCGTTCTTGTTATTTTTGAAGAAAGACCAAAAGACAATGTCAGACCAAAAAAAACGCCTTTTCCTGGTAGATGCCTACGCTCTTATATTTCGCGGCTACTACGCTTTTATTAAAAACCCAAGAATCAACTCAAAAGGCCAGAACACCTCTGCTATTATGGGGTTTATGAATTCTTTGATTGATGTAGTTAAACGGGAACGCCCAGACCACCTTGCCGTATGCTTCGATAAAGGCGGAAGTGTAGACCGGGTAGAAATGTTTGAAGACTACAAAGCCAATCGGGATGAAACTCCAGACGACATACGTTCTGCCATTCCTATTATATGTGACATCCTGGAAGCCATGAAAATACCAATTATGGTAAAAGAAGGGTACGAAGCCGATGACGTTATTGGAACGCTTGCCAAAAAAGCTGAAAAAGAAGGCTACACCACTTTTATGGTCACACCCGATAAAGATTTTGCCCAGTTAGTTTCTGAAAACATTTTTATGTACCGTCCTAAATCTTTTGGTGGAGGTTATGAAACCTGGGGAATACCTGAAGTGAAGAAAAAATTTGAAGTAGAACGTCCCGAACAAGTAATAGACTACCTTGGAATGATGGGTGACGCCAGCGATAACATTCCGGGATTGCCTGGAGTAGGCGATAAAACCGCGAAGAAATTTATCAAACAGTTTGGTTCTATGGAAGGTTTGCTGGAAAGCACAGACCAGCTAAAAGGTAAGATGAAAGAAAAAGTTGAAGCCAATAGCGAGTTAGGATTACTTTCTAAAAAACTGGCAGCCATTATGCTGGATGTACCTTTGGAATTTAATTATGAAGATTTTGAAATGTGCCCTCCAGATACCCAAAAAGTAATGGATATTTTTGACGAATTGGAGTTTAGAAGGTTAAAAGACAACTTTCTTAAAGCCTTTTCAGTAGAAGGAATGGCGTCAATTGGTACTGAACATGAACCAAAGAAAGAACAACTACCTTCCCGAGAGAAGCTGGAGGGAGTTCCTGCTGCTACTTCCACCAAAAACACTAAAGCAGGTGCCGGTCAATTTTCCCTTTTTGGTGGCGATGGAGAGCCTTCAGTAACCGCAGCAGATTTCAGTAGTAGAAAAACGATTAAAGACAGTAAACATTTTTACCAGACAGTCCAACCAGGAATGGGCGCCAAACTGTTTATTCAAAATTTAATGAAACAGCCTTCGGTATGTTTTGATACCGAAACAACAGGTCTGGATCCATTGACGGCAGAGTTGGTGGGCATTGCTTTCTCCTGGGAACCCGGCAAAGGGTTTTATCTTCCGTTTCCGGAAAATAAAAATGAAGCACAGGAAATCGTCGAGCAGCTACGTCCGTTTTTTGAAGCGGAAGGCATTGAAAAGATTGGCCAGAATTTAAAATACGACCTCAAAGTGTTGCATAAATATAATATTTCAGTACAAGGAAAATTGTTCGACACTATGTTGGCGCATTATCTCATAAACCCCGATATGCGACATAATATGGACGTACTGGCAGAAACGTATTTAAATTACACCCCTGTTTCCATCACCGAATTGATTGGAAAGAAAGGGAAAAATCAGAAATCGATGCGCGATGTGCCAATTGAAGAACAAACTGAATACGCTGTGGAAGATGCAGATATTACACTTCAGCTAAAAGAGCATTTTGAAAAAGAATTAGGTGAAGCAAACACCCAGAAACTATTTGATGACATTGAAGTGCCGTTATTACGCGTTCTAGCCAATATGGAATTGGAAGGTATTAATCTGGACGAAGAATTTTTAAAGGGGTTGTCTACCGATTTGGATACCGACATTAAAAACCTGGAAAAAGCTATCTATAAAGAAGCTGGAGAAGAATTTAACATTGCATCCCCTAAACAATTGGGAGAAATTCTCTTCGGAAAATTAAAGCTAATTGACAAACCGAAAAAAACAAAAACCGGACAATATTCTACCGCAGAAGATGTATTGAGCTATCTCGCAAAAGACCATAAAATAATTGCCGATGTGCTGGAATATCGTGGTCTCGCAAAGTTAAAAAGCACTTATGTAGATGCCTTACCAGAACAAGTAGAACCCACAACCCAACGCGTGCATACCGATTACATGCAAACCGTTGCCGCAACAGGAAGATTGAGCAGTAACAACCCGAATTTACAGAATATCCCAATCCGAACCGAACGAGGAAGACAGGTGCGAAAAGCATTTATTCCAAGAAATGAAGAATACGTATTGCTGGCAGCAGATTATTCGCAAATTGAATTGCGTATTATTGCTGCATTGAGCCAGGAAGATACTATGATAGACGCTTTTAAAAACGGCGAAGACATTCACGCCTCAACTGCTGCCAAAGTATTTAATGTTCCATTAGAAGACGTTACCCGTGAGCAACGTAGCAATGCTAAAACAGTAAACTTCGGAATTATTTACGGGGTTTCGGCTTTTGGACTGAGCAACCAAACCGACTTATCACGAACCGAATCCAAAGAATTGATCGATGCCTATTACAAAACCTACCCTAAACTTCGGAATTACATGAGCGAATTGGTAGATTTTGCACGCGAGAATGGCTATGTAGAAACCGTTATGGGCCGTCGCAGGTATTTAACCGGGATCAATGGAAGCAATCAGGTGGTGCGTGGCGCCGCCGAAAGAAATGCTGTTAACGCACCTATACAAGGAAGCGCTGCAGATATTATTAAAATAGCAATGATTAATATTCATCAGAAACTTTCAGCAGGAAATTACAAAACTAAAATGTTGCTGCAGGTCCATGACGAATTGGTTTTTGATGTTTACAAGCCCGAGCTGGAGGAAATGAAAACGCTCATTAAAACCGAAATGGAAAACGCCTATAAAATGGACGTGCCGTTGGATGTTGAGATTGGGATTGGCGATAATTGGCTGGAGGCACATTAATTTCAGCAATAAATAGCGTAACTTTAAAATTTTACAATTCCCTTTAAAACAGAGTTTATGAAACACCAATACTCGATTGTAATTGTTTTATTAGTAGCCTTCTTAACAACAACTTCGCTTTTTGCGCAATGTGAAGATGTAACCGTAGCTAGTTTAACCAACCCAGGTCCTTTTGAGGTTGCTACACTTACTGAAGCAGACGGTATTAGAAATGGTCCGGATTATGCCGGCGCTACCATCTATTATCCCACAAATGCCACTCCGCCCTACAGTAGCATTGCTATTGTTCCTGGTTTTACTGCACAACCTTCCAGTGTAGAAGAATGGGGACCCTTTTATGCTTCACACGGAATTGTTAGTATTATTATTGGAACCAATTCTCCTTTCGATTTTCCCGAGGCTCGAGCAGCAGGTCTTTTAGATGCCTTAGAAACTCTACGGCAGGAAAACATAAGAGCCACATCTCCCTTGGAAGGAGCGTTGGACACAGACAAGTTTGCGGTAAGTGGCTGGTCTATGGGTGGTGGTGGCGCACAACGTGCTGCTGTTTTAGACCCTTCAATTAAAAGTGTTGTTGCCCTGTGTCCCTGGCTTCCTAGTCCGTCGTTGGATCATGACATTCCTGTGCTTATTTTTAGCGGGCAGAACGACCCTACTGCACCACCTGCACAACACGCAAATATTCATTATAACGAAACTCCCAGCACAACAGATAAACTACTTTTTGAAGTTGAAAATGGAAATCATTCGGTCGCAAATACGCCCAGCGGAGCTAACGGTTTAATAGGTCAAATTGCGCTTTCATGGCTTAGACTAAATATGGAAGAAAACGATTGCTATTGCCCTCTACTAGCAGATGAGTTGTTGGATGACCCTACCGAGGCATCAACCATTCAAACTAATATGGAATGTGCCCCAATCATACTTGGAGTAACCGATTATAGTCATGACATACAGGTGTATCCTAACCCAACACAAAATGTAGTATATGTAAACGTGGCTACAGACGTTTTCTTTGAAATATACACTACACTAGGTCAAAAATTGTTACAAGGTGAGCTTCACGGAGCTACAAAACAAATTGATATATCCGGTTTTTCAGAAGGCGTTTATTACCTTAAAATTAACAATGAAGCTATTAAAATAGTAAAGAAATAGTCACAACTGTTCCCTGATGTTATAGGATATGAAAAAGACGTTACAACTTACCAATAGTATAGCTTTTGTTATAACAATTTTCATGAACTATGCCTCTAGTGCCGGTGTATTTAATAATACCACCCAAGCCGATATGAGTGCAAAATACCAAACACTATTTACACCTGCAGGCTATGCATTCTCTATTTGGGGAGTAATATATTTGCTCCTATTGGGTTTTATTGTATATCAATCCAGAAGTCTTTTTGTTAAGGTTAGGGATGATGATTTTGTATTAAAAACGGGTTGGTGGTTTGTATTAAGTTGTATTGCTAACAGTGTATGGTGCTATTTGTTTGTTTCAGACCACGTGCTGCTTTCGGTAATTGCTATCTTCTTATTACTTTTTTGTTTGCTTAAAATTGTCCTAAATAACCGAATGGAACTGGACGACAAGCCTATTTCAGTAATTGTTTTTATATGGTGGCCCTTTGTAATCTACAGTGGGTGGCTTACGGTTGCCTGCATAGCAAATGTAGCCACCTATCTTGTAAAAACAGGCTGGAATGGTTTTGGGCTGTCTCCGGAAATATGGACACTGTTTATGATAGGTATAGCAACCTCTGTCAACCTTATTGTTACCTGGTTCAGAAATATGCGGGAATTTGCTTTGGTAGGAGCATGGGCACTTATTGCTATTGCAGTTGCCAATTGGGATACTGTGGAGGTTATTAAAATTGCTGCATTAGTAACAGCTGGGATCCTGGTTGTAAGCAGCAGTATTCACGCTTTTAAAAATAGAGCTACAAACCCTGCAACCAAATGTCTGGAATATTTCAGGAATAAGTAACTTTAGGGAATGCAAAACCAAAAGCATCTTTTTAAGCTCGATCCATCTGTTATTTATCTCAATGGCGCTTATATGTCGCCACAATTAAAGTCGGTAGCAGCAGTCGGACTTTCTTGTGTTGAAAAAAAGTATCATCCACATCTCATTTTAGAAGAAGATTTTTTTGCTGAAAAGGCCACCCTCAAAAAACGTTTTGCACACTTAATTGAAGCTACAGATTTTGAAACTGTTGCTATAATTCCTTCTGTATCCTACGGAATTGCAATAGCAGCAAACAACATCCCTTTTGAAAAAGGGGATGAGATTATTGTGCTGGAAGAACAATTTCCAAGTAATTATTATGCCTGGAAAGCTCTGGAAGCTGAAAAAGGAGTGGTAGTTCGAACCATTGCCGCACCTGAAAGTAAAGAAGGTAGAGGGGCATCATGGAACAACCGAATTCTTGAAACCATAGGCCCAAAAACCAAATGTGTTGCAATACCACACTGTCATTGGACAGATGGCACTCTTTTCAACTTAAAAAAAATTAGAGAACGGAGCAATGAGGTACAAGCGTACCTAATTATTGACGGAACCCAAAGCGTGGGTGCCTTACCCTTTTCGGTAGCCGAAATACAACCCGACGCCCTGATTTGCGCGGGATATAAATGGTTACTGGGGCCCTATAGTTTAGGCGTGGCCTATTATGGAGAACGTTTTCACAACGGCACACCCATTGAAAATAATTGGATGAATCACACAGGGGTTGAAAATTTTTCAAATCTAGCAAACTATAATCCCCAGTTAAAACCCAAAGCAACCCGATACGATGTAGGCGAGAGCAGCAATTTTATACTTACACCTATGCTTTCAGAAGCTATAAAACAATTGAATAAATGGACTCCTCATAACATTCAGCAGTATTGTAAAAATATTTCTGAAACTGCTATTTCAAAATTGAGAGCAGCAGGACATTTTATAGAGGAAGACAACTTTCGGAGTCATCATTTGTTTGGCTTATATCCTAAAAGTTCTTCAGAAATAGAAAAGATAAAAGAAACATTATCCAAAGAAAAGATCTATGTTTCATACCGTGGAAAATCTATTCGAATTTCACCAAATGTTTATAACACTGAAGAAGATTTGATGAAGTTGGCCACTTGTTGTTCTAATATAATGTAAAGGTTTATTTTAATTTGAAATCGTATTTCATCAACCTATTTCTACAAAACCCTGAAGCAAAGTCTCAAAAAAATTTTATTTTTTCTAAAACAACCACCCGTACCACTTTGGGATTTAATTTTTTTTTCAAACTTCATAACCAATTTTAACTTCAACTCAGACCATTCCCTGGTAGAGAAGAAACGCAAAGTTCCCAAAAAAGCTGCTGCGCAGTTTAGCTTTTTTTGGAAACAACCACCCGTACCACTTTGGGAGTTAATTTTTTTTTTTCAAACTTCATAATCGATTTTAACTTCAACTCCTTAGACCATTCCTTTAATGTCGTTACCCCAAGTGGGGTAGGCAAAAATCATAGCTTTTAGGTTTTCTGTGGTGAGTTTTCCACACATGGCGAGCACAAAAAGATTTATCATTTCTCCGGCACCCGCTCCAATAATATGGGCTCCTAATATTAAGTTTCGTTTTTTATCTACTATGGTTTTATAGGCATAAGCATCGTCGGCAATTCGTTTTGCATTAAACCATTTGGGGACGCTTTTATATTCTACAACAATATCATATCCTTGTTCTTTAGCTTCTTTTTCAGTCAGCCCTATAGCCGCTAACTGCGGAAGAGTAAATACTACGGAAGGCACTGGTGGAAAATTCATTTTTTCTGTATTTCCCTTCCGAATATTTATAGAAACCACACGGGATTCCTGCGAAGAAGTAGGCGTTAATGGCAACGCACCACTTGCTGAAACATCACCACAGGCGTATACACTTGTGTTGCTGGTATTTTGAAGGTACTGGTTTACAGAAACTCCCCCTTTTTCAAATGCCACATTCCCTTTTTCAAGCTCCAGCTCGTCTATAGCGGGAACTCTCCCTGCAGCATTATATACGGCCTTTGCTTTTACAGACGCTGTCTTGCCATTCTTTTTATAGGAAACTTTAAAATTGGTTCGTAATTTTTCTACTGCAGAGGCTTGTGCGTTAAAAATAAATTGAATCCCTAGGTCTTCAGAAGCTTTTGTAAGATACTTTACAATATCTGCTTCAAAAGGAAGTAACGGACGCTCAGCAAATTCAATCACGGTCACTTTTGCTCCGCACCTCGCAGCTATATGAGCAAACTCCATCCCAATATACCCAGCACCAATAAAAATTATTTCTTCAGGAAGTTCCGGCTGATGTAAAAAATCTTCGCTCGTTAATAAATGTTCTCTTCCTTGAATTTTTAGTTCCATAGGTTTTTGACCCGTTGCAATAACAATTTTTTTTGCGGTCACAGTTTTTCCTTCAACAGAAAGGGTGTTTTCATCCAGAAATTTAGGAGATTGATGGTACAGATCAATTCCTGCTTTCTTCAAATCCTTTTCAGTAGTGGCTGGGATAGCATCTGTAAATGTTGATTTAAATTTTTGTAAATCCTGCCAGTTTACTTTGGGAACTTCTACAATTCCTTTTCCTTTTAAATTAGTTGCCATCTGTATCACTTCAGTAATACCAACCAAAACTTTTTTAGGGTCGCAACCCCGGTTAGGACACACGCCTCCATACATTCTGTTATCGGCAATAGCAACGTTCATTCCTTCTTTTGCACAGTCTTTGACAACGCCTTTTCCAGCAGTTCCTGTTCCTATTACAAATACGTCGTAGTGTTTAATTCCCATAGTTTTTCTCCGAAAAGTCGGGGCTTTGTTTTAGTAATTGGTTAGTTTTCAAATTATGATTTAAAACCTTCAACAGTGGTTCGGGCATTGGGGTCTATGGCCAGTGCATTGTGTTCTATGTTTTTAATAAGCAGAAAAAAGAAGATAGCATACACCATTAAATTTCCTACGCCACCCCAATCTTCCTGCATCGCCATCCCAAAAAGCAATACCGCAATTAAAAGACCCCCGGTAATAGAAGCAAATTTGGTTTTCCAACCCAACACCAGCAAGGTCCCTAGCATAAATTCTATAAAAGGCAATGCGTGGGCAAAGGGAGAAACCAGGATTTCGGGCAAATAGGTTTTTGAAAATTCCTTGGTCAATCCTTCCGCAAAGTCTGACAGCTTCGGAATACGTACCAATCCATGTACCAACAAATTAATTCCGATGGTGATTCGGGCGACAAAAAATGCCCATTGATGGTTGGTCAATTTTTTCATACCCTAAATTTAGGGGATAGTTTACGCCTTGTGTGTTATTAAAATGATAAAGTTGCACTAAAAGCCCGTATGTGCTTTGGAGGATAACAGGATTCCAGTATTTTTGTGATAAATTTCAGCCCAATGGTAGGGCATAATGCAACTCTGCGGTTATGGAGCGGAGTCGAAATATGAGCAAAACTATCGTTCGTTCCTTATTTAAAAAGTCTTCCGCACTTGGAAAACTTCAAAATTCTATTATCCAATCTCAAAAACCAATATACCTTTCGGGCTTGGTGGGAAGTGCTACTTCGCTGGTGATTGCTGAAACTTTCAAAACTACGGAGTTTCCTTTTCTTTTTATTCTGAATGACAAAGAAGAAGCTGCCTACCATTTAAACGATCTGGAAAATTTGCTGGGAGAAGACACCGTTTTATTTTATCCCGGAAGCTACCGCAGACCCTATCAAATTGATGAAACCGATAATGCAAATGTCTTACTACGAAGCGAGGTGCTAAACCGAATTAACTCAAGAAAAAAACCCGCCCTCATTGTTACCTACCCCGAAGCGCTCTTCGAAAAAGTAGTAACCAAAAAGGAACTGGAAAAAAATACCCTAAAACTTTCTTTAAACGATAGGGTTTCTATCGATTTTGTAAATGAAGTACTGTTCGAATACAAGTTTAAACGAACTGATTTTGTAACCGAACCTGGTGAGTTTTCAGTCCGTGGAGGAATTCTGGATGTGTTTAGTTTTAGTAATGACCAACCGTACCGTATCGAGTTTTTTGGTAACGACATAGACAGCATTCGCACATTTGATGTAGAAACACAGCTTTCGCTAGAGCAATTGAAGAAAATTGCTATTATTCCCAACGTGGAAAACAAAATGCTGGATGAAAACAGGGAAAGTTTCTTAAAATATGTTTCGTCTAAAACCGTGGTTTGTTTAAAAAATAAAGATTTATTAAGCGGAGCTATAGACAAGCTTTTCAATAAAGCAACAGAAGCTTACCACCAACAGCAAGGCGAAATAAAAATGAGCCAGCCAGAGGAGCTGTTTTGTACTTCGGAATTGTTACAAGAGCAGTTGGAAGGGTTTACAAAACTTGTTTTATCAAATAAAAACACCTCCCAAAACACCCCCTTAGCCCTCGTTCCATCTTCATCGTCAATTACAATTTCGTTTAACACCGTCCCGCAACCTTCCTTTAACAAGCAATTTAATTTATTGATTGATAATCTTAACGGGAACACGGCAGATGGGTATACCAATTATATCTTTTGTAGTAGTGAATCACAAGCCAAGCGTTTCCACGACATTTTTGAAGATGCCCAGGGACACGTAGAACAATTTGAAACAATTGTTTTTCCGCTGTATCAAGGGTTTATAGATCACGAAAACAAAAATGTTTGCTATACAGACCACCAGATTTTTGAGCGATACCATAAATTCAGTTTAAAAAACGGGTATGCCAAAAAACAAGCCATTACCCTCAAGGAATTGACCAATCTGGAAGTGGGCGACTATGTAACACATATTGACCACGGGATCGGCAAATTTGGCGGACTTCAAAAAATTGAGGTGGAAGGCAAACAACAGGAAGCTATAAAGCTAATTTATGGCGAACGGGATATTTTGTACCTCAGCATTCACTCGCTGCATAAAATTTCAAAATACAATGGAAAAGATGGCACCACCCCAAAAATCTATAAACTGGGAAGTGCCGCCTGGAAAAAACTAAAGCAAAAAACAAAAACGCGCGTTAAACAAATTGCCTTTAATTTAATTGAATTGTATGCAAAAAGACGCCTGCAAAAAGGGTTTCAGTATGACCCCGACAGCTACCTGCAACACGAGCTGGAATCCAGTTTTATGTACGAAGACACCCCGGACCAAAGTACCGCTACAGCCGATGTAAAAGCCGATATGGAAAGTGAACGCCCTATGGATCGTTTGGTATGTGGTGATGTAGGATTTGGTAAAACAGAGGTTGCTGTAAGAGCTGCTTTTAAAGCTGTAGATAACAACAAACAGGTGGCTATTTTGGTACCTACAACCATACTTGCTTTTCAGCATTACAAAACATTTAGCGAGCGGTTGGACGGAATGCCTGTAAACGTAGATTACCTTAACCGCTTTAGAACCGCTAAAGAGCGCAAGGTAGTACTGGAAGGGTTAAAAAATGGCACACTGGACATTGTAATTGGCACCCACCAACTGGTGAGCAAATCGGTAGCATTCAAAGACCTCGGTCTATTAATTATTGACGAAGAGCAAAAGTTTGGTGTTTCAGTTAAAGATAAATTAAAGACCATAAAAGAAAATGTAGATACGCTTACCTTAACGGCAACGCCTATCCCGCGAACCTTACAATTCAGTTTAATGGCTGCGCGTGATTTAAGTGTTATTACCACACCACCGCCCAACCGATATCCGGTAGAGACCCACGTAATCCGGTTTGGCGAAGAAGCGATTCGCGATGCCGTGCGCTACGAAATTTCCCGTGGCGGACAGGTATTTTTTGTTCATAACCGGATTGAAAATATTAAAGAAGTTGCCGGATTAATCCAGCGGCTGGTTCCCGATGCCAAAATAGGTATTGGTCACGGACAAATGGAAGGAAAGAAACTGGAAGATCTCATGCTTCGGTTTATGAACAACGAGTTTGATGTTTTGGTGAGTACTACCATTATTGAAAGCGGCTTGGATGTCCCAAATGCAAATACCATTTTTATAAATAATGCAAACAATTTCGGGTTAAGTGATTTGCACCAGATGCGTGGCCGTGTGGGACGCAGCAACAAAAAAGCGTTTTGTTATTTTATTACCCCACCCTATTCTACGATGACCGAGGAGGCACGCAAACGTATTACAGCACTGGAACAATTTAGTGAATTGGGAAGTGGTCTCAATATAGCGATGAAAGATCTGGAAATTCGTGGAGCAGGAGATCTATTGGGGGGTGAACAAAGCGGGTTTATTAATGAAATTGGCTTTGAAACGTATCAGAAAATTTTAGCGGAAGCCATTGAGGAGTTAAAAGAAAAAGAGTTTAAAAATTTATATGCTGAAACCGATAAAGATTTCAAAAACCGGAAGTTTGTTAAGGAGGTTGTTATTGATACCGACTTTGAGCTACTTTTCCCGGACGATTATGTGAATAACATTACGGAAAGATTAAACCTGTATACCAAGCTAAACGAATTAAAAACCGAAAAAGACCTTCAGAAGTTTGAAAAAGAGCTGCTGGATCGTTTTGGGGAACTCCCCGAAGAAGTGGAAGATTTATTAAACAGTGTCCGTATAAAATGGATGGCTATTGAAATGGGGCTGGAACGCGTGGTGATGAAAAAGGGTAGATTTATTGGATATTTTATTAGCGATCAACAAAGCGATTTTTATCAGAGTCCGGCTTTTAGCAAGATGCTCCAGTTTGTGCAAACCCATTCACAAACGGTGAAAATGAAAGAAAAACAAACCAGAAATGGACTGCGTTTGTTATTAACCATAGAAAAAGTTGCTTCGGTGCGTCGCATTTTAGAGGTGTTGCAGAAATTTTAACAGTAGCGCTCTCCAGTTAGGCTTCATTAAAATGTATTTGAAATAAGGCAAAGATGTCAAAAAAATGGACTTACATACTTCTTATCGCCGGGGGAATTATTACAATAATCGGGCTAATAACTGGAAAATTCTTCTTTATTTTTATCTTGTTGCCCCTGGGTTTGTTATTTCGGAATAAGAAAAAAGACTGAAATTTACACTTTCGAATAAAATTTAAAATACCTCAAAAACACTATCGTTACTGCAATGACGGGTGAATGACGGGTGAATTTCAACTAAAAAAATTGTGCTTCTATTTAAACCATTGTACTCTTGTGAAAACAACTCAAAACATTTTTACGATGAAACAACCAGCACTCGGGCAACGCATCTTAGCTTTACGACAAGAAAAAGGATTAACCCAGGAAGAATTGGTCGCACAATGCAACATAAGCGTACGTACCATACAGCGTATTGAAGCGGGCGAAGTGGTTCCACGAACTTACACTGTGCGAACCATCCTTTCTGCATTGGGAGAAGATTTTGAAGATTTTACCGAAACCCAGGTGGAAAGCGGACTTAAAAAAGCCTTATTCTTAAAAATTGACGATACGCAACAAGCCAATTTCCTTACCAAACATTTAAAGATTGCATGGATTGCCGGAATCGTTTACTTCGTACTAGGTTTTGCGGAAGTTCCTGCAGATGCCTCTAGAATGTTTGAAAATAATTCGGATTTATTTTATCCGGCGTATATTTATATTGCGCTAAAAGTTGTCATACTGGCATCTATCATCTTGTTTCTTAGGGGGTTTATTTTAAGTGGAAATATTCTGAACAATTATCTTTTAAAAATTGTGGTTTTTATCATGCTCATTTTTAATGTGGCGTATTATGCATTAGACATCGCATCATTATATTATGAACCACTTAATGATGGTTCCATCCTTATTCTGGAATCGATTTCCTTTGGGATCGTGGGGGTTTTAATGGGAATTGCCATGCTGCGATTTCAAAAAGCGTTAGGAAATATAGCGATTGTTACGGGAATTTTTCAAATAGTTACCTACGCCCTCTTTGTATCGGTAGTATTTGCGCTGGGAGGATTTTTAATGCTTACGGTTACAACTATTTTAGAAATTATAATACTTTATAAAGTTGCGCAGCTGGTAAAGGAAAAAATTAAACATCACTAAAAATGGTAAAAAGCATTCTCAAAATGCTCAATCCGTTCTTCTTTATTGTTTTTAAGGACGGCAACAATATCAAAACGGGCTTCTTGCTGGAGTCCGTTACGTATTAAATATTCATTGGCTGCCTTTACGAGGAGTTTAATTTTTGCAGGCGTGACAAAACTCTGTGGATCACCAAAAAAAGCACTGTTCCGGGTTTTTACCTCCACAAAAACAATAGTATCCTCGTCTTTTTGAGCGATAATGTCTAGTTCTGCTTTTTGAAAAGTCCAGTTTCGTTCCAGAATGGTATAGCCTTCTCCTAACAGATATTGTGTTGCAAGTGCTTCACCTAACGTACCAAGTTCATTGTGGGTGGCCATAGTAGTCATTTTTGGACGATAGGAAAAATAACACAACTTGCTTCTTTCAATTATATAGTAGTGGGAAATAAGATTTCTCAGTCGTGTCTCCTTCGAAATGACAAAGTTACTGTTTTTGCTGAGACTGAAAGTTCAGCGTCCTGTCCCATTACCAATGCCCTATTATCCTCAATATGCCCCGCAGGAAAATAAAAGCAGACAGGATACTCATATTCCTTAACCGCATCCCAGATAATTTCCTCTGCGGTTTTGCCAAAGGGAATGATATTGTCATTCATATCACTCATGCCGCCAATAATGAGCCCCTTTAATTCTGAAAGCAGCCCGTTGCGTTTCAAATTTTGCATCATCCGGTCAATATGATACAGATATTCATCCAGATCTTCTAAGAAAAGGATTTTTCCTTTGGTTTCGACGGCTGAAGCACTACCAAGGAGCGAATATAACACGGAGAGGTTCCCACCTACTAATGCTCCCTTTGCTTCTCCCAACCGATTCAAATTTCCTTTCGGGCTGTATTCAATTGTATGTGCTTTTCCGAAGAGCACGTTGTAGATACTGCTGCGGGTTGCTTCTGTCTTTTGTTCCATATTAAAAGCTATTTGGGCATGTAAGCTTGCAATCCCGCAATTATGGAGCATATTGTGGAGGACGGTCATATCGCTATACCCTATGACCCATTTCGGATTTTTTCTGAAGTTTGAAAGATCCAAGCCGTCTATTATTCGAACCGTCCCATAACCTCCGCGAGCACACCAAATCGCTTTTATAGCTGGGTTATCCAGCATTTCCTGGAAATCCTGGGTTCGAAGCGCATCATTGCCAGCGAATTGATTTTCTGAGGCACCAATAGATTTTCCAAAAATTGGCTTGAGCTCCCATTCTTTCATCAAGGAAATAAAGGGTTGTAACTCTTCTTCAGTTATTTTTCGGGCAGTAGATACGATGCCTATGGTGTCGCCAGGTTTTAAGGTTGGTGGAATCATAATTATATTTTAGCCTAAAGATATAAAAATGACACGGTAACTCATTATGCACTATACATTGCAGGAAATGGGATATTCAAAGACCTCCTGATTCTTGTGTCTTGCAGCGTAGCGGTCCTATTTCCGCTACAATACAAACCGGTATGTCGCTTT